>NZ_JBLWFS010000005.1:0-202441 GCF_048323755.1 Alkalihalobacterium sp. APHAB7 | reverse complement strand
ATAAGAGATTAGCTAACTTTGGGCTAATCTCTTGTGTCCAACATTACAACAAAGTACATGCTTAGTATAAAATTGAACCGCCGTATACGGAACCGTACGTACGGTGGTGTGAGAGGTCGGAGGTTAATCACCTCCTCCTACTCGATATTAATCTCATCGTATAAAAATACATAGTTAAGAGTTTATTTAATATGAAAATACTGAATTTTTTATGAGTTTCCCAAAATTCTATAAAAAAAAACTGGAACATTTTCATATTTTGTTGAATAACGCTGAATATTGTTTTATGATAGAAGTCGTTGTTATTATATTACATTAGCACTATAAAAATACAGTTAATTACACGGAGTAATGATTAAAGTAATGGGTCTTAAGGTTTATGAAGTGAAAGGGTGGATAACTTGAAAAGAAATCAACGTAATGAAAAAGAAATGGTAAAGAAGCACCGTTTTAATCTCCAAGTAAAATTAACTGCAATCATTGTCGTATTGTTAACTCTAATTATATCACTTCGAACAATTTTCCTAGGTTTTGCTAATATGTATTTTGAAAACTTATTTTTCTTAAATATTCTCTCAGCTGGGGTAAGTATCGTTTTAGCGTCATTTGGAGCTTTTATCATCATTCGACTTGTGATAAAAAAGCCTCTAGATCAATTAACAGAACTAGCTTATGCCTTTCTAGAAAATGATTATTCAAAACGAGTAAAATTAACAACGAAGGATGAGTTCCAACAGTTAGGTGAGGTTTTCAATATTACTGCCTCTCGGTTTGAAGAAATGGTAAGAGAACTTCAAAAGGCCAGTAAAATTGTAGATACTCAAGCGAATGATATGAAAGTAGCTATAGAAGAAACACTTTCCTCATCTCAACTTATTGCCGAGAGTACGGAACAGGTATCTGGGGGCTCAGAACAAATGGCCGATGAGGTAAGTGGAATTGTAGAAGAAATTAGTGATATTAATTCTTCTATACAACAGGTTGCATCAAGTATGGAAGCTGTAGATAAAAGGACTTCACAGGTGACTAATTTAGTTGCGTTAGGATATGAATCTATCCACTCATCGATTGAAAAAGCTGAAGTAACTAAAGTTAAAGTGAATGAAACTATAAAAAGTGTTACTACTCTACAAGAAAAATCCGAGTTAATTACCAATATCATTGAGATCATTAATAGTATTTCTGAACAAACTAATTTATTGGCGTTAAATGCTGCCATTGAAGCTGCAAGGGCCGGTGAAGCGGGTAAAGGATTTGTTGTGGTTGCTGAGGAAGTTAGAAAGCTTGCCAATCAGTCGAAAGAATCAACCGTAAAAATACAGGATTTAATAAATGAAATTCAAAGTGGTATTAAAGTAATCGTCGAAGCAACAAACCAGAGTGGAAATGAAGTGGAGATGATGGTTGAGCAGGTTAAGAGTACAGAGGGAACGATTAATGATATTAATGCATCCACATTAGATATAAATGGACAAACAGAAGAAATTAATAAATTTATTAAAGATTTAACTACAAGCAGCAACTTAGTGCAACAATCGGTTACAAATACAGGAGCATTTATCGAGGAATCTAGGGCTAGTACCGAAGAGGTGGCCGCATCAGCTGAACAACTCACTTCCACGATGAAGCAATTAACTAATATGAGTACAAAGTTACAACAGTTGTCTAGCGGTTTAAATCAAGTAGTAGATAATTTTAACGTTGCTAAAAGCTAACTTCAAAAAAGAAAAAAATTAAAATATTGATATAGGCAAACTACACCGAAAGAGTAGGACGCAAAGCTATGGGTCTAAGGTTTTTACTATGATCGCCAGGCTGCCAAAAGGAAATGCATTCCATTAATAGAACTGTGATTTTGGCTATTCATTTTATTTGAATAGTCTTTTTTATTGGGAATTGGTGAATAAAATAATATACAATCGTGGGGGTTATCATGGAAGTTACTGTATCTCAATTTGACGAACTAATGAAGGAAAACGATTTTTACCACTTTATTCAGCCGATTTACAATATCCAATCTTGGAAAAAGTATGGTTATGAAGTTTTACTACGTTCTAATTTAGGAGCGCCGAATCTTTTGTTTGATTACGCCAAACAAAATAACCGACTGTATGAATTAGATACCGGGTCGATTGAAAAAGTCTTTACGTCTGATGACATTGTAAATTCTGTAAAATCTGAACTGTTGTTTATAAATATTTTTCCGTCAACATTGCTTAATCCGATGTTTCCAATGTTTATTCTTGATTTAAAAAATCAAACAAAGTTATCTTGCAAACAAGTGGTATTTGAAATTAATGAGTCTGAGGTTGTATCGAATATCATTACTTTAAAAGAACGAATTGAAATGTTGAAAGAATATGGCTTTTTAATCGCGATAGATGATTTAGGAAATGGATGGTCATCACTAAGTCAAATTATTGAATTAAGGCCCCATTTTGCAAAGCTAGATAGATATTTTTCATTAAAATTATCTAGTTCTCTTGATAAACAAGCGATGATACAAGCTTTAGTCACATATTGTCAGTTAAATAACATTCAGTTGATTTTAGAAGGCCTGGAATACGAAATTGACTTAGCATCGGCAAAAGTATTAGGAGTACCAATGGGTCAAGGTTATTTATTAGGAAGACCTGAAAGTGCTTAATTAATATTTGTAAACGATTAATGATTAAGATAAGGAAGGTAAATTGTAATGCCAAGAGGGAGAAAGAGACAATTTGAACACTTAGAGAATGAGTGGCTTCGACTTTATAATGAAGAGGGAATGAATTTTTCACAAATAGCCCAAAAACATGGTGTGCAAGTTGAGACTGTTTCTAAATATATAAAAGATAAAATCACTGTAACTAACAACTTTGCTTATAATGAATATCTGAATGATTGGATTAAAAATTATCAATCTGGAAAGAGGATATGTGATATTGCTAAGTCGTATAAAGTAAGCAAAACAGTTGTGAGGAGGTATATTTACAATGGCATAATCCCTGTTATTAATGACCTCAAATGGAATTGGGTTTCATTGTATAAAAAAGGTCATTCATTACGGGGAATTGGCCAAATATATAATATACATCCTAAAATTGTTCGAAATACAATCGAAAGTGAGGTTGCCATTCCTTGTATTAATCAAAGAAAAACCTATGACCATTTAATTGAAAATTGGATCAAAAGTTATGAGGAAGGGCTATCTTTTGAAAGTATTGCTAAAAAGTACGATGTAAGTTCTAACACTGTTTATAAAAATATTTGTAATAGAGTTGAAATCCGTAGAAAATTGACTAAAACAGAAACAATAAAACAATGGGTTCCGATATGGCAAGAACTTTATAATGATAAAGGATATACTCAACAGGAAATAGCCCAAAAATATAAGGTGGCAGTTTCAACCGTTTCTAATAATCTACGGTAGAAGGTGGCATAGAGGTGCCTGGCACCTCTATTGCATGACAACCTATTGCAAGTAGATTTGGATATCTAACGACTCGACTTGTGAAGTGAGTAGTTCTTCGTATTCTTGATGAGCTAAATAGTTTATTTCTGCATCGACTGCAGTCGGGTGCTCGTCTCTCACTTTATCAATCATATCTTGTTGGACCTTCTGCGACAAAACGATGAGTTGGTACTGATTTTGTTGCTTCTCCCAAAATCGGTCTTCACCGTATTGTTGAATGAGTTCAATGGCAACAGGTTCATTGGTCAATTCATCTTTTGCCTTAGCGATTTCACGAGCTACTTCTTCTTGTGTCGTGATATGTCCTTTTTCAATTGCTAACAGGGCAACAGCACGAAGTCGAATAATTTGTGTCAACAATGTATTAACATTTCCAGCTTCTATTTCTTGGGCCTCCCAAAATTTTAAAGCTTCCTCTAATTCTTTTCCTTCATACCGTTCTTTATCATTTTTACGGTAAAGAGCGATTTGTAAGACATTTATAAAATGGTAAAATTCGAGATCTTCTCCTAATATCTCCTCGCCATTAATCGTTGATATAACTCCTTCTATGTTTTGTTCAGGTGGGTGAGGACTTTCTTTATGTGCCATTTCGGATGGAATTTCAAACGTTAATAAATGTTCAAAGGTTTGTACACCATTAGACATTGTCAGTTGTGAGAGCCATTCTCCAGCCATCGGTAAATGTAAATTTACTTCATAAACTCCATTATTAATTTCTGTAAATTTGTGTTCAATGACCCCATGATCCATTCGTACCATCTCAAAGACTCCTGTGATAACGAGTCCTGTAAGTGGGTCACCATTGTCAGATATATAAATTTGGAGGATATCCTCTTTATGCTGAGGTTCATGTTCAATAATAGTTTCAATTCCTGAACTTGCAGTTGAGCTGCATCCGGTAAAGATTAAGAGGAGAAAGAGTAATCCGATTATTTTTTTCATTTTGTGTTTCCTCCAAAAGGTATGTGATTTGAAAACTCTTCAACGGTATACTTCGTAATTTTTTTATCCTCTAAGTAAGCAATGTGAGAGCAAATTTGTCTGATTTCATCCATATGGTGAGAAGATAATAAAATTGTTTTATTCTGTAAGGATTTTAAAATTTGAAGAATTTCTTCTCGTCCCATTGGATCAAGGCCGCTCGTCGGTTCATCCAAAATTAAGATCTCAGTATCGTAATAGAGCATAATGCCTAATCCTAAACGTTGTAACATTCCTTTAGAATAGCTTTTTACGGGCATTGTTCGTGCTTCAAGTAAGTTGACTTGCTGTAACACGTCCGTTACTTTTTGTTCATCGAGTTCCTTTTCTGCTAGGGAAGCAAAGAAATGCATATTCTCCTCACCTGTTAATTGTGGGTACAACTGAAACTTTTCTGGTAAGTAAGCGACCTTCTTCTTCCACCCGGTTTTTTTATTAGAGATCCCTCCGAGGTGGACCTTACCTTGTTTCATAGGTAGAAGTCCGAGAATGATATGAATTAACGTTGATTTACCTGCTCCATTTCGACCGACTAAGGCACAAAGTTCATTTTGTTGGACTTCCAAACTAATATCCTCCAAAATTTTTGTTTGTTTGTAGCTATGGGTTACTTGCTCTACTGTAATCATTGTCTGTCCCCCTTATTTCGTAAAAAGACGGCTAGTTCAAAGGATACGACCATCCAAATGATGAGGTTGCTGATGAAGAAAAGTGATGGCGACATCCAGACCACTTTTTCCATCAAACGAGACATGTACTCTAATGAAAAGACTCCCAACGAAGTTTCCAAGAAAAACTTTAGCGTATGAAGAGGATCAAGAAAGTAAAAAACAGAAAAAATGGTTACGTTGGAATACGTGACATAAGGTAAGGCATAAAGAAAAATTAGGTCAACTAAAAATATAAAGAAAAACCAGATGAATGTATTGGCACCAACTAGTTGCATGCGGGTGTTGCAAAGACTTCCCATAAGAAATCCAATTTGGTTAAAAATTAATAATAAGGCAGAAATCGAAATTAAGAAGTAGAGAAAATCGATGCTATTAAATGATAAAAATAGTTTCATAGGTATAGCAAAGATAATGTACCAACTAATGAAAACGCCTAACGTTATCCCGTGTATAGCAAAACTTTTCTTTAAAAGAAAACTACGGTACGACTCTTTTTTCGTCATGAGGATCATTAACGTCTTTAGTTCTTTCTCTTGCATAATCGTAAATGAGGCTAAAAACAAACTTAATAAAGGAATTAAGAAAACTTGCATTTCATAAAGAGATAGTAAAAAGACTTGAAATCCATGTTCGATCGGAAAACTTCGAGCTTCCAACAGTAATAAAATAGACAAGATCATCACGATTCCAAGAGCTAACCAAAGCCCTTTTGCTCGTGATAGCTCTTTCCACTCTTTTGCCAAATACATCATCATTTGTTTGTCCTCCTTTTCGAGTACAGTGCAATCCATAGGAGTATTAAAGGAGCGGTAACCCAAGCTAGACGAAGGCTCGTATCCTGCTGTATTAACGGATGTTCATCGACAACCATCACTTCATCTTTATGGATTAATTGATTCATCTTTTCGTATACAGAAATCGTCGGGCTATTTAAAAAAAGGTAGACGAGTTCATTTTCTTGAATTAGACGGTAAAGAGACGAGCTATATTTCAATGGAGTATCCCCAATTCCATTTTGATCTAAATCGAGTAATGGCATATTAGGACCCCAATTATTTCCGCGATGATGTTCACTCCAGTTCGTTTCGGGTACTCCGCCGACAGTAATAACGGAGGCGACATTTTTCAAAAAGGAATTCTCGGTAAAGGTTTGGTTTTTTGAACTTGCCCAAAGTTCTACACCAATTTGATTTTGTATAATATTATTTTTTTCAATGCGGTTATTTTGTGACTGATCAATAAAGAATGCGCGTTGGTTTTGGAAAAACTCATTCTCTGTAATGACATTATCGTTGGCTGATTGTAGAAGTAACCCAAATGAACGAGTACTTTGGTTTAACGAAAATTCGTTATTGGCGATCAGATTATTTCTCGAATTCATAATGGCAGCGCCACCAGTATTAAAACTAAACTGATTGTTCATAAATTGGTTGTCATCCGAATACATGAAATGTAATCCGTATCTTGTATGTGTTAATTTGTTATTTTTCACTTCGTTTTCATTCGAGTAATCAAAGAACAGCCCATCTCTTGTCCCTGTGACGATATTATCGATAAATTGATTGCGGTTCGAATACGAAACGTGAATTCCATTGCCTTGACCGTGAATCGCGTTATTCCCTTGACCGCTCACAAATACAGCTTCAATGAGATTATCGTGAGCTTGGCTAAGATAGACACCGTGGTAGGCATCGGTAATCGTTATATTTTTCACAACATTATGGTCGGTATGAACTTTTATTGCTGAAAACTCTTCTTCTGAATTTAAGGAGAAGCTACTATTTTGAACTGACACATTTTCAATTTGAACATTTTCTGCAATAATCGAAATCACGTTTCCTGTGCCGTCACCGCGAATCACCGTTTCTCTTGACCCAATAAGGGTAAGTGGCTTTGTAATGACGATGTTTCCATGGTAGACTTGATCAGCTAGTTCGATAACGCCATGTTCTGGAGCACTCTCAATTATTTTTTGCAGGTCATCTTGGGCAAATGTGAAAGTATGTCCGATAACAGAAAATAAGAGCAGGAACAAAGCCACTTTTTTTACCATTACTTTCTCTCCTTCCAAAGAGGATACAAGA
The DNA here is from genome assembly GCF_048323755.1 of Alkalihalobacterium sp. APHAB7. NCBI lineage: Bacteria > Bacillati > Bacillota > Bacilli > Caryophanales > Bacillaceae > Alkalihalobacterium > Alkalihalobacterium sp. APHAB7. The sequence continues at coordinate 195,248 of NZ_JBLWFS010000005.1, read as the reverse complement.
TGAGTAAAAAGGCAAAGCCAATTAAATAAGACCCAAAACTAAAGGAACTATGCGTTACAAAATTAGCTAACGTGTTTTCTCCAATCACTGGAGGAACAAACGGGTCAATCGTGATCGGTGCTTTGGGGTCTAGCTCGGTTCCGAACTTCGTTAATGTTTGTTGCAGATGATAGAGTCCGTAAGTACCAAAAGCTAGGAAGAGACTAATAAGGCCATAAAGCCACTTTTTGTTCTGTAATAATGCGACAATTACCGTAAACACCGCTAATCCACCTATGATATAAGGTAAAAACTGCAACTCTGGAAAGGTAGAATCACTAAAGTTTGCCATGCCAATATAATGATTGAGGCTATTGATAATCTGAATTTCACCAACTAATTTGTAAGGGTAGACCAGGATATTTAACCCTTCTTGATATTGGGGAGCGTAAAATTTCATTCCCCACCAAGGTAAAAAGATTGAGATAACGATACATCCGGCAGCTATTAGTAAACTAACAACGGAGGGAAAAGATAGTTTATTATTCATAAAGTTCACCTCACTAAAAGAAGTGGAAAGGGTATTGCTACAATACCCTTTCGCCTGTTATTCCTTTGGTTTGACTAGTAGGTATCCAGTCATTTCTTGGTGTAGTGCTGAACAGAAGTTTGTGCAATAAATCGGGAATACGCCTGGTTTATCGGCGACAAATGTGAGTGATTTCGTTTGGCCAGGCATTTGTTCAAAGTTCAAGTTATAGTCCATAATACCAAGTCCGTGAACGATATCTTGATCAAAGTCCGTGTTTGTAATATGAAGGGTGACTGTATCACCTTCGTTTACCTCGATGACATCAGGACGGTCTGCAGCTGCATCAAAGATAAATTTCGAACGCATTGAAATACCGTAAACAGAAACGTGATCTCCATCTCGCTCAATACGAGTATTCTTTTGGTCATATACAGCATATGGATTGTTTTCATCTTGCTGGTATACATGGAAGGTGTTGATCACATCGCGATGAATCATTTGCCCATAGTGTGGTTCAGGGTTAACAGGTGTAGATGATAAGTGAACCATCTTCTCCCCATTAATATTGAATAAATCCATTGATTCTGGATGCGAAGGTCCAACCGATAAATAGTTGTCTTTTGCAATTTTGTTTAAGGAAACTAAGTAATCACCACGTGGTTTAGCTGTATCACCGTGAGCCGTTACTAAGTGACCTGGTGAATAATAGACATCGTGTCGATCTACGACTTCTCCTGTTTCATAGTCCCATTTTACGACTTCAGAAGAAATAAACATGGTAGTATAAGCATATCCTTTATCATCAAATTGAGTGTGAAGTGGTCCAAGTGCTCCTGGAGGGTCAACTTCACGTTCCATAACAGACTCATAATTTAAGACAGGAATACCATTTCTTTCACTAGAGAAATCTTCATTGGCAATAGCTTCAAAGGCTTTTTCAAATGAAAATACGGTCATTGCAGGTGCTAGTTTACCAGAAGCGACAAAGTACTTTCCATCTGGACTAACGTCGACACCATGAGGAGATTTGGCAACAGGGACTAGATAAATGCCACCTTTATGTTTTTCTGGATAAATCATTTTTTGTCCGTCAAATTCCTCGTATTCACCATTCTCAATCTTTTGTTCTAACTCTTCCCAGTTAAATAAGACGATGTAATCACGGTCCGCTTGAGAAGCGTTAATTTCTAAATTTGTTGTTGCTTCTTCGGTGTTATACGTTGTAATAACGGCCCATTTACCAGAAAGTCCTTTACCTGCTCTTGCCTTATCATAAGACCAAGGGGGGAGGGAGACTTGATAAGCAATATCTAACTTTTGTTCTTCTTCATCGAAAGTCACAGCAGACATGACGCCACGATACGTCTCACTGTATTCATCAAGTGAAGCAAATTCATTCCCCATCGGAACAGCAAAGCGTGTTGGTAAGAATAAGTATTCAGTGTTTTCTGTAACGAATGCTGCACAATGTGGTCCACCGCTATTTGGTACTTTTAACATATCGACCGTATGGAAATCAGCTAAGTCAAGGGCAGCTACACGGTTATTTGCTACGTCGGTAGCAAAAAGAAACTTTCCGTCATAATCACCATCTGTCTCGGAAAAGGCAGGGTGATGGAGATCGCCCCACGTATAGTCGCCTAGCATTTCACGTGTATAGTCATCAAAACCATATCCTGTCGCAGGATCTGGTGTAAAGACAGGGACTGTCCGAATATGGCGCATAGATGGAACACCATAAATGAATAGCTGTCCGGAGTGTCCGCCGGAATTGAATAAGTAATAATCATCTAATTCTCCATGAGGTACATATACTTGTTCAGCTTTACTTTTGACACTCGCTGATGTTGTTGGAGTTGTTGTATTAAAGTCGGCAAAAAATACAGTTGCAGCTAAAACTCCAGATACTAAACCAGCAACCCCAGGAAATATAATCTTTTTCACACGAATCACCCCCAAATTATTGTTCAGACGCTTCTTTCAAAATAGCAACGATGGCTTCAATTTCTTCATCAGACATTGGATTACCGCTAACAACACTACTCATTACAGCAGAAGTAGGTTCTTTTAAGTATTCATCCAGTGGTTTCCCGTGCTTTCCTTCTACATTTAGATATGAGTTGGTCAAGTCGGGTCCTGTAACTCCACCATCTAACCCTAATCCTGAAACGGCATGACAAGTTAAACAACTAAAGTTGTTTAATGTTTCTCCAGCCAGCGAATCAACAGTTGCTGACATTTCTTCAGCGATCTCAACAGCATCCATTTGATCTTGGCCCGTTTCTTCTGATTGTTCATGCTGAATTTCCGCCTCTTTTTCCGGTTGAAAAACTAGATAGCCTCCTCCAAAGGCGATTGCAAAAGTAAGGACAAAAGTAAGTATTGAGCTTTTCATTTTGTGGCTCCTTTCTATCTTTTTTATAGAAAGGACTGAGCCTATTCTATTATTCTTCCAATCAAGGTAATTTTAGGATCATTCCTTTCTAATGATTTTATGATAGATTGTGTAAAATTTTGGAGTTGTGATGAATATCACACTTCACAAATCGTTCACGAATTTCATTCACTATCTTGGCTTGGATATAATAAATAGGAAGGAAGGCTAAAAGAAAAGCTATACAATATAAAAAAGTGATTTTTTTCACGCCCCACTAAACATCTCTTCGATACAATGAATAAAAAAGCAAAGAGGGTAATGGACAGTGAGTAAAAAAGAAATGAAAACTTTATTAAAAAATGTCACATTATTTAAAGAGTTATCGGATCAAGAGCTCGATCCAGTGATTGAAATTGCTCTTCCTCGAGAGTTTAGAGAGCGTGAAATTTTGTTCATGCAAGGGGAACCGTTAGACCGAGTTTTCTTTATTCATAAGGGGAAAGTTAAGATCTATAAAACAGATGTAAGTGGGAAAGAACAAATTGTTTCGATCTTACAAAATGGAGACATGTTTCCTCATGCAGGTTTTTTTCGAACAGGGAATTATCCAGCTCATGCTGAAGTGATGGAGGATGCTACGTTACTCGTTATTCCGATTATCGAATTTGAACGTTTACTACTTACGCGTCCTGATATTTGTATGAAGTTATTTCGTGTCATGGGGGAGAAAATCATCGACTTACAAAATCGTCTTGACGAACAAATTTTCCATAATACGTATGAGCAAATCTTGATGTTATTTCTCCGGCTTTCCAAAATGCATGGTCAAAACTACAATGATGGATTGGTAAAATTAACGATTCATTTTACCAACCAAGAACTGGCGAACATGATTGGTACTACAAGAGAAACAGTTAATCGAACGGTAACGAAGCTTAAGAAGAATAACATTGTACAAATGGGTCCAAAAGGATACTTACTTATTTCAACTGATTTAGTAAAGCAAGAACTTCAAATTGATTAGAGGCTCATTTTGTTTATAATGATCCGATTAAAAGTAGACTGAATGATATTCAATCAAAAAACCGTCTCTTAAGCTCGGAAACGACTTTTGAGACAGTTTTTTTTGTTTTTGTGATGTATATCACTTCATCTGCCGGTTGGATTCGTTACACTTAAATCGTAGAACAAACTAAAAAATCCTAATCGGGGGTTATTCATATGGAAACTGTCTTTAATCTTTCAACGAAAACAGGTGAGATAGTTACACGTTTACCGGAAACAAGTACGATTTTAAAAAAATATAAAATTGATTTCTGCTGCGGTGGTAACCGTCCCATTGGTGATGTGATTGCAGAGAAAAACTTAAATGGACCAGACATCTTAGAGCAGTTAAATAGTGCTTTTATTAAATCTTTAGAGAAGCCTAGTGTGACTTGGGATGAAATGACCAACAAGGAATTAATTCATCATATCATCACTACCCACCATCAATTTTTAAATTTGATCCTTCCTGAGCTGAGTCAATTTACTACGAAGGTTTTCCGTGTGCACGGAAATCATTGCCCGGAACTAGCTCAAGTTCATAAATTGTTTCACAGCTTAAAAATAGACCTTGAACAGCATACGATTGAAGAGGAGAATGTGGTTTTTCCGCTAATTGAGGCTTTTGAAGAACAACTAGCTAAAGAACAAATGCGTGAATTAACAGCTAAAATTGGCGACATGGAAGGTGACCACGAAGGAGCAGGAGACCTCCTTAGAAAACTTCGAGAAGTAACAAACGAATACACAGCTCCAGATTGGGCTTGCATGACGTACCAATTAACTTATCAAAAGCTCGAACAGTTGGAAAGCGACCTGTTCGAACATATTCATCTTGAAAATAATATTCTGTTTCCAAGAGTCTTAAATGAGTTAAAGGAGGTTCAATAAAATGAAAACACAACCATTAGGCTGCATGAGTAGTATGATGCTTAAAGAGATTGACCATTTATGTCCAGGGCTTGAGCAATTGAAAAAGGAGCATGTTCCGCTCACAAGGCAAATGGAGAATTTTTACGAACTTACTCAACTCATGGAAGAAAAGGAGACAGAAGCAACACACGAAAACTTCCAAAAGCTTTATAAGCAAGTCACTCAATTTGTTACAGAACTTGAGCCGCATTCAGAGCGGGAGGAAGGAATTCTTTTTGAAATGGTTGCAGTATACATCGGACGTGAAACGGGACCGATTGCAGTGATGGAATATGAGCATGATCAAGCCAAAAGCCACTTAAGGCAGTTCCTAGAACAAGCTGCTTTAATAGGGGCTGAAACAGATGTTGCTAACATTAGATCGATAGCTGATCATGCAGCAAAAGCGTATTTGATCCTATCAGAGCATTTTATGAAAGAAGAAAATGTCCTCTTTCCACTTGCTGAGCAATTTCTTTCACCTGAGGAAAAACAGGAGCTAGAAGTAAAAATAAAAAGCATAGTATAGTAAAATAAAGGCAGACTCTATGGGTCTGTCTTTTTATTAAAGTTTGGTTTTGCTAACAAAAATGGCTAAAAAGCCAATTAAAATACTGAATAGGCTACATAAGAAGTAAGTAATATTAAAGGGAGCCAAAGGAGGTATAGACAATGAAAATCATAATTGCTCCAGACTCATTCAAAGGTTCCGTTTCTGCAAAAAAATTATGTTCTGCAATTGGGGCAGGGATCCGCCCGATCTTTCCAGAAGCTGAGTTAATTGAACTTCCGATGGCAGACGGCGGGGAAGGAACGATGGAAAACTTAGTTCATGCGACAAATGGATTCATTATAAGTGTGAATGTAACCGACCCATTAGGAAGAAGTATTTCTTCTGCTTACGGAGTGTTGGGCGATGAAAAAACAGCGGTCATTGAAATGGCTCAAGCATCTGGCCTGCCTTTATTAACAGAGCATGAAAGAAATCCTTTAAGGGCGAGCAGTTTCGGGACCGGTGAATTAATCTTACATGCACTAGATCAAGGTTATCGGAAATTTATCATCGGCTTAGGGGGAAGCGCTACAAACGATGGTGGTATCGGGATGCTTCAAGCACTAGGTGTTAAACTTTTTATGAAAAATGGCCAATTGATTAAAAGTGATGTCAGTGATCTGCGTCAACTAGATGAACTAGACTTATCGAGTATAGATCAGCGCCTAACGGAAGCAGAGTTTGTCATAGCGAGCGATGTTAAGAACCCTCTATGTGGTCCGAATGGAGCCTCGCATATCTTTGGTCCACAAAAAGGTGCGACACCAGAAATGGTTGAAATATTGGATGATAGCCTTGATCAATACGGAAAGGTCATCAATGAACGATTTAATATTGATATTCACTCTTTTCCAGGTGCAGGCGCAGCCGGTGGAATGGGGGCGGGTTTAATTTCGTTTCTAGGAGCAAAGGTCATGTCGGGCATTGATACAGTGATAGAAGCAGTTCAATTTGAGAGTCAACTAGAGGACGCATGCCTCGTCATAACCGGTGAAGGAAAGTTAGACGAACAGACCCTTTCTGGCAAGGTAATATCAGGAGTATGTAAAGCGGCTAATCAATATAACATTCCCGTAATCGCAATCTGTGGAAGTAATGAGCTAACGAGTGTTCAGTTAGAGCGATTGGGGGTTGTGGCAGCCTTTCCCATCGTTTCAGGACCTTGTTCGGTAGAGGAGGCGATGACTCAAGCAGAACGGTTAGTTGTACAAAGTGTTGAACAGATTATGAGAGTTTATCGATTAAGTATCGGAAAACAGCAAGATTAACGCTATTATAAAATAATAAAAAAACTGAGTGAGTTCACTCAGTTTTTTGTCGTCCTGCATTTTTTTCGAATCATTTAACTAGGCTTAACCGGCCGAGTTTGTAAATACAGTTCTAGGTCAGGACTATGCCCTTTTACAATGTCATCCACAATAATCCTAGAAAGAATCATGCTATAGACTGTACCGTTATCACCAAAGCCAAACAAGAAGTGACAATTTGGGTATTCATCATATTTTCCGATGATAGGAAGTCCATCATTCGTTCCTCCATAAAAAGCGGTGGCATAATATTCTGGCTCTACTTTTATATCAGGAAAAAGCTTGTTAAATTCAATGATAAGCTTATCTCTCTTACTAATCAATTTACGATCGCGTACTTCAGCGTATGGGGTATTTTCATCTAAACCCCCGATAATAATTCGATTATCCTTTGTTGTACGAATAAAGGTATACGGTCGTGCTGTTTCCCAAATAAGGGTTTTATTGTACCAGGACGAGAAATTATCGACCTCTACAGGTTTTGTTGTGACGATATATGTACTGACAAAAGAAGTTTTCTTTTCTTTTTTGATATCCAGTCCTTCGTAGCCGCAAGCAACAATGACATGACGTGCTTGAATGCTATGATAATTTTTCGTTCGTATCGTAGCCTTTGTTTGTTCGAATTTTTTACCGTTCACTTCGGTATGTTCAAATATTTTTACGCCCTTTTTTGCAGCGTAATCAAATAAATTATGAGTAAATGCAAATGGATTTATTTCTCCGTCGTCATAAGAATAAAGAGCGGCTTCTTTTCTAAAGGGATAGCGTTCTTCAATTTGGTCGGCGTCTAGAAAATCGACTGGAAACTTTTCCTCGACTAATAAGTTGTATTCGTTTTGTAATTTCTGAACGTCTTCTTTATAGCTAGCAAAGTAAAAAGAATCTCTTCTCGTAAATTCAAAATCAATATCTCCAACCGAAGAGGCCTTTTCAATATCATTGATCGCCTGTTTACATAGTTGTAAATGTCTGGAGATATACGGTCTGCCAAAGCTATTGACTAGATCAGAAAACAACCTTTCACCAGAATATTGAATGATAGCTGTATTGGTCGTAGTACTCCCACTACCAATTGTATTCTTCTCAACTACAACGACATTTAAGCCGGAATCTGCTAACAAGTAGGCGCATTGAGCACCAGAACTTCCACCGCCAATAATAAGAACATCACATTCAAGATCTTCTTGCAGAGGTGGATAGGTAGGTGGATTTTTTAATGTAGTCGGCCAATAATACGTACCCGTTTGTAAATTCATGCGGCTTACTCCTTTTATGTTTAGATGTGCCCAAACTCGGTTTCATTTTCTACGTGTATTATTACCAAGCCTAACAAATCCATGCGTAGCATTACTCAACTTGAATAGAAAATGCCTGCTACAATATATTAGTTCTGTCAGAACAGAGCTAATTATTATCAAAAATATCAGCCAGAAAACCTCCATCTTCAAGGAGTGGAACGAGTAAGTGGGGAGGCTGTTACTTTATTGAGCAAGCCTGGAAATTAGGGGACTCAGAGGCCTCTATTGCAGTAAAATAGCGATTTCTATGAGTTTGGCGGACTCAGAAGCCGCTATTTGCTAGTTTTTGAAGTTGATACAGTCGATTTTACGCGAATAAGGTCCTCTCAGTCCGCGAAATTGCAAAATTAGTGATTTTCGACGAAATAACGGCCTGTGAGTCCGCTAAAGTTCGAAATCCCATAATACCAATTTTTTAGAACATAAACCGAACACCTAGTAACGAAAAATCGTTTCAGCTAGGTGTTTTATTTTCCCTAAAATACTAGTTTAAACAAGTATTATATTAATGATGTAAATAAAAATAAGTAATAAAGAGGTATATTACCATTAAATTTAGTTGTTTAAACAAATAAATTTAATAAAAGCCATTGACAATGATTATCAGTTGATAATATACTGTAACAGTGTTAAAGATAATCATTATCAGTTAGATAACGAAAACTGAAAACCCCCCATATTTTCTTTTTTTAACTCTTTAATTGATAATGATTATTACTTCTAGTGAGCAGCATAGAGAGCAGGGGTAGAGAATGAAATTAAGGTATTTATTTTTAGCACTAATTCTATTATCTATCACTTCGTTATTTATCGGTGTAAAAGGAATTAGTCCGTTAGATCTTTTCAACTTAACGGAGGAACAAGCACAAATATTATGGGTAAGTCGGTTTCCGCGCTTAGTGAGTATCATCCTTGCCGGGGTGGGTATGAGTATTTGTGGGCTCATCATGCAGCAACTTACGAGAAATAAGTTTGTTTCCCCAACGACGGCAGGTACATTAGATTCTGCTAGACTAGGGGTCCTAGTGTCTTTGATGCTGTTTGCATCTGCTAGTGCATTTGTGAAAATGCTGGTAGCATTTGCTTTTGCTCTTGTAGGGACTTTAATTTTTATGAAGATCCTTGAAAAGGTGAAGCATAAGGATGTTATTTTTATCCCTTTAGTAGGATTAATGTTTGGTAGCATCATAGGATCGATCACCACATTTTTTGCTTATCGAAATGACTTGATTCAGAATATGTCCTCGTGGCTGCAAGGAAATTTTTCGTTAATTATTAAAGGGCGCTACGAGATTTTATACATAAGTATTCCGCTCATGATTATTGCTTACCTCTATGCGAATCGTTTTACAGTTGCAGGTATGGGGGAAGAGTTTTCAGTTAATCTCGGTCTTAATTATAAGAAGGTCGTGAATATTGGTTTAATCCTTGTTGCTGCTGTTACTTCCGTCGTTCTTTTGACAGTTGGGATGATCCCATTCTTAGGGCTGATTATTCCAAATATAGTAAGTATCTACAATGGAGATAACTTAAAGAAGAACCTGCCTCATACGGCATTACTCGGTGCAGTATTCGTTTTAATCTGTGATATTTTAGGTCGAGTTATAATTTTTCCGTATGAAATACCAATAGGAACTACGGTTGGGGTAATCGGAAGTGCGATTTTCCTTTACTTGCTAATGAGGAGAAAAGCCTATGAGTAATAAAACAAAATTAATCATACTTTTTATATTATCACTTGTGTTTACGGCTTTATTTATCTTTTATAACCTAAATTTCAATAGTAACTTAGAATACATTTTACCAAGACGTGGAGCTAAAATTTTAGCGATTATTGTAACTGGTGCAGCTATTGCGTTTTCAACCGTCGTTTTCCAAACGATAACGAACAATAGAATTTTAACCCCAAGTATTATAGGGTTTGATTCACTGTATTTACTCATTCAAACGTTTTTAATCTTTGTTTTTGGATCTGCTAGTTTTCTAGTTATGAATAAACAGGTTAACTTTTTTCTATCTGTTTTGATTATGATGGCGTTTGCTGGAGTATTTTACTACATATTGTTCAAGCGAGAAGGAGTAAGAAATATATATTTCTTACTCCTCGTAGGGATTGTACTTGGAACATTGTTTTCTAGCATCTCAACGTTCATGCAGGTCTTAATTGATCCAAATGAATTTCTTATTGTTCAAGATCGAATGTTTGCTAGCTTTAATAACGTAAACACTAATATTTTTGGGATTGCGATCGGCTTATTTATTCTAGTGACGATTTATTTTTGGAGATATTTGAAGTATCTAGATGTCCTTTCACTAGGTAGAGATACTGCAGTCAATCTAGGTGTCGATTATGACCATGTGGTAAAGAGGCTTCTAATTCTAGTGGCCATTCTCGTTTCTATTTCAACCGCATTAGTAGGTCCAATCTTATTCCTAGGCTTACTTGTCGCCAATGTTACGTATGAATTTCTGAAAACACATAAGCACTCTTACCTTATTACCGGTGCGATGTTAATTAGTATTGTTGCTCTTGTCAGTGGTCAGTTTTTAGTTGAACGAGTATTTGCTTTCTCTGTACCCATCAGCGTAATCATCAACTTTATTGGTGGTGTGTACTTTATTTACTTACTTTTAAGGGGGAATAAATCATGGTAGTTGTAAAAGGCGTTTCAAAAAAATATGGAAATAAAAATGTCGTAGAAGATGTTTCCGTAGATATTGAAAAAGGAACAATTACTTCGTTTATCGGACCGAATGGAGCGGGAAAAAGTACACTCATATCGATGATTAGCCGGTTGATTGCGAAGGACTGTGGTCTGATTAGCATTGATGATAAGGAACTGAGCGAATGCAAAAGTGAGGACCTAGCGAAGAAAATTTCAATACTTAAGCAATCCAATCACCTCAATATACGTTTAACTGTACGTGACCTTGTGGCTTTTGGAAGATTTCCTTATTCAAAAGGCAACCTGACAAAAGAAGATTGGCAGCATGTGGATCAGGCCATCGAATATATGGAGCTTGGTGAGATGGAAAATAAGTTTCTCGACCAACTAAGTGGAGGCCAGCGCCAACGAGCGTTTATCGCGATGGTTATTGCGCAGGATACTGAATATGTTTTACTCGATGAGCCACTGAATAACTTAGATATGAAGCATTCTGTACAAATCATGCAGGTGTTACGCAGATTAGTAGATGAGCTCGGGAAAACAGTCGTAATTGTTATTCATGATATAAACTTTGCATCCTGTTACTCGGATCATATCGTAGCTCTTAAAGATGGGAAAATTGTCAGAAAGGGTACTACACCTGAGATTATTAACCCAGAGGCACTAAAAGAAATTTATGATATGGATATTCACATCGAGAACATTAATCAAAATCGCATTTGTGTGTATTTTTAGGTAGAGATAGCAATTAGTGGTTAGTAGTTAGCGAAGAGTTAAAAACAAATCTATAAACACTGAACCATGGGTAATTCGTTGTTTTGATCGTTTCCTAAAATAGCCTGATCAACTATTTTATCAAAGAAGTATCAAAATAACATTACAATATATATTAAAACTAAGGAGAAATGATCGATGAAAAAGAATGCACTATTACTATTCTTAGCACTTGTACTAATGTTTGTTTTAGCTGCTTGCGGTGGACAGCAAACAGGAGGAAATGAGTCAACTGAACCAGCTGAAGAGACAGAAGTAACAGAAACAGAAGCAACAGAAGTAACAGCGGAGCCAACTGAGCTTACTTTTGAACATCAATTAGGTGAGGTTACAGTATCTGTTAATCCTGAGAAAGTTGTCGTATTTGACTTTGGAGTACTAGATTCACTTGATAAATTAGGCGTAGAGGTTACTGCATTACCACAAGCTAATGTTCCTCCATACTTAGCAAAATATGAAGATGCAAAATACGAGAATATCGGTTCATTAAAAGAGCCGGATTTTGAAAAAATTGCTGAAATTAATCCAGATCTGATCATCATTTCTGGAAGACAACTTGATTTATATGATGAATTATCAAAGCTTGGGCCAACGATTTTTATGGGAGTAGATAATACAAATTATATGGAGTCTTTCACTCATAACATGGAAGTGCTTGGACAAATTTTTGCTAAGGAAGAAGCAGTTGCTGCTGAATTATCAGTAATTAACGAAGCAATTGCAGGTATTAACGAAAAAGCTGCTGACGCAGGAAAAGCTTTAATTATTTTAGCGAACGAAGGAAATATTAGTGCATACGGACCAGGTTCACGTTTTGGTATTATCCATGATGTGCTTGGTGTAGAAGCTGTAGATGAAGGTATAGAAGTTTCAACTCATGGTATGAACGTATCGTTTGAATACCTTGTGGAGAAAGATCCTGACTTGTTATTTGTAGTCGATCGTAACGCAGTTGTAGCAGGTGAAGCGGCTGCTCAAGATACGATTGAAAATGAGTTAGTTCAAGAAACAAAAGCTTATCAAAATGGAAACATCATATATCTTGATCCAAACTATTGGTACCTTTCTGGAGGCGGGTTAGTTTCTGTTTCTGAAATGGTCAAGGCGATCGAAGCAGCAATTCAATAATGAGAGAAAGCCCTGTTTTTTCACCTGATAAAACAGGTCTTTTCTCCGAAGAATAGAGGGAGGAATTTTAATATGGTTATTCAAACAAGAACAATTACCGTTCAACCGGGCTATAGCGACCAAGTGGTAGAGCGTTTTTCACAAGATAGTCCAATCGACACAATGGACGGACTGATTGATCGAACGGTCATGGTTAATCGAAAAAAGAAAGACCAAGAAGAGGTCATCTTCATGGTCCGTTGGGAATCATTAGAAGCATGGAAGAATTGGGAGAAAAGTGACGTCCATATCCAAGGCCATAAGAACAACAAAGGAAAAACCAAGCCCGAATATATCCTTGATATAAATGTGAATATGTATGAGGTAAAGGCAGTTAAGAAACAAGAAGCTTAAATAGACTGAAGTAACTCATAGTAGCATCTATATAGTTATTGCAAAATGAAAACGCGAAAAGAAATGAGTGAATCAGAATGGAGAAAGTGGAGCAGTATATTGAGTCAACGTTTCATACGAATGAAGCTTTTTTAGAAGAAATTAAAGCATCCATTATGGAACGAGGAATGCCATCGATATCGGTTTCGCCGAATGCCGGAAAGCTCCTGACCATGCTAGTAGCTATTTCAGGTGCAAAGGAGATCCTTGAAATCGGTGCACTAGGTGGCTATAGTGGAACTTGTTTGGCAAGAGGCTTAGATGACCAAGGGCGTTTAACATCACTTGAGCTTGAAGAAGAATATGGAAAACTTGCACACGCGAATTTAACAAAGGCTGGCCTAGGCAAGAAGGTTACATATATAATCGGGGAAGCATTAACGAGCTTAGAAACGCTAGTGAACGAACAGAAGAAGTATGATTTTTTCTTTATCGACGCAGATAAAGAAAACTATGAAAATTACCTCGAATACTGCAAAAAACTAGCTGCACCCCATGCTTTAATTGTAACGGACAACGTACTTGCAGGCGGCAGTGTGGCAGACGAGACTCTTAAACGTAGAAAATATACCGACTCAATGAAGAAATTTAATGAAGTCGTGGCCAATCATCCTTGATTGGAATCACTTCTGATTCCAATCGGTGATGGGTTGACCCTTTCTAGAGTGAAGGGATAACTTTAAGGAAAAACACTCTAATTTTCAGCTGTGAGTTCACTTTTACATTCTGGTAAAAACGATATTTATGTTCTTGCAAAAGCGTTAGAAATGTTCAGCTCTTATAGACTTTATCATTTCGATATTATTTATAAAAAGTTAAAAAATTGGACAGTCACTATTTAGTGACTGTTCAATTTTTTGTGAATTTGAAAGACTTTTTTAAAGGATGTTTTTTAGGGTGAATAAGTTAGTATCACTATGACTAAAGTAGTAGAAAACTCGACAAAGTTGTGAAGTGTGAGATTCATCACATATTATTTGAGTTCTCATAGATAAAATAGTCCTATATAGAAATGTGATTACTGGAAATTAGTAATTGTGTTGATGTTTAGGGGAGGAGAACGCAATGAATTTAAAAAACAAACTACTATTTACTTTTTTGTTACTCCTAATTATTCCATCACTAGTTATAGGAACAATATCCTATCAATCTGCCAAAAGTTCATTAGAGAATCAAATGATGGATGGAGCAATGGAAAATACTAATATAGTTAATCAAAAAGTTGATGAAATGGTTTCAAGTAAAATGGCAGAAGTTGATTTTTTATCAAAATTAATTAGTCAAGAACTATATGATGGTTGGGAAAGTCATAAAGTACGACAAATATTAGATGATTATGTAGTAAATCATCCTGAACTTGACTTTGCTTACTTAGGTACGTTTGAAGGAGAGATGATTCGTCAGCCAAATCCTGGACCAGAGTCAGAAGGCTTTGATCCTCGAACTCGACCATGGTATGAAGGTGCGATGGCTGATACAAGTGCTGTGAGCATTACCGAACCATACATAGCCATTTCAACAGGACGGATGGTTGTCACTTTTTCGAAGGCAACTAGTGATTTATCAGGAGTTATTGGATTACAAATGGATTTAACTGATTTTCAAGATATTATATCAACCATTACTATAGGTGAAGAAGGTTTCGTCTTTATTCTTGATGAAAACAACGTGCCTGTAGTACACCCAGAACTTGAAATTGGTGAACCGTTGGAAGCGGACTGGGGCGTAAATATTCTAGCTAGTGATCGTGGTCAATTTGATTATGTAAACCTTCATGGTCAAATTATGAGAAGTAACTTTGTCACAAATGAACTAACAGGGTGGACAATTGGAAGTACAATAAGTGAAGAAGAAATTGAACGTAGTGCAGCTCCTATCTTTAATATTACTTTGATTGTCATTATTGCTGCTATTATTGTAGGGGTAGCACTTGCATACTTTGTTATTAAATCAATTACAAGACCGTTAGACCACTTAAAAGAGATATCTGAAAAAGTAAGTAATGGGAATTTATCTGTACGTGCAGATATTCGTTCTAAAGATGAAATTGGTATCGTTGGTTCTAGTTTTAATAGAATGTTAGATTCTTTTAGTTCTATTCTCAACTCTGTTGGTGATTCATCAAATCATCTATCTAGTTCAGCACAACAACTAACAGCGAGCGCTGAACAGACAACACTAGGAACGGAATCTGTTTCTAATTCGATGGAGGATATTTCTCAAGGTTTAGATGAACAGGTAAAAATGGTGGATGAACTTTCAGATACTATGAAGAATATGAATGAAAGAATATGTAATGTAGTTGAGCATGCAGAGTCCTCTTCTACTCAGGCAAATTTTGCTTCGGAGAAATCATCTGAAGGAGAGCAATCAATCCTAACTGCAGTTAAGAAAATGGGTGATATCAGTGAATCTGTTCAAGGATTAGGAGACTCGATATCTGAATTAGGTCAATATTCTCAAGAAATCGGGCAAATCATTAGTGTTATTACGAATATATCAGAACAGACAAATTTGCTTGCACTCAATGCTGCTATTGAATCAGCCCGTGCAGGGGAACATGGAAAAGGATTTTCTGTCGTGGCTTCAGAAGTTCGCAAATTAGCTGAACTGTCAGCTACTAATGCGAAACAAATTACAAGTCTTATTCGAACGATTCAAAGTAAGACGGATGAGGCGATAAAAGCTAATGAGAAGACGACAGGTGAGGTGAAGGAAGGAATCCTAAGCGTCAATAATGCGGGGCAGTTATTCGAGGAGATTCAAGATGCAGCACATAAAGTAGCTAAGCAAGTTAAAGAGGTTTCTATTTTGTCTAATTCAATTTCTCAGGACTCTTTACGTACGGTAGAAGTTGTAGATGAGTTTTCAAAGATTGCACAAAGTAGTATGGCAAGTATAGAAAAAATTTCAGCAGCTTCTGAAGAACAATTGGCTTCAATGGAGGAAATTACATCATCCGCTAATTCCTTATCAAATTTAGCCGATGAGCTTCAGGACGAATTTCGAAAATATAAAGCATAAGTAGTAAAGTAAAAAAGTATTGTTTCGCTGTATTGAAACAATACTTTTTCTTATGGAAACATCTGAGCGAAAGTTTACACGTTTAAAAGCAGCCATGATGCTTATACATTATGATTGTTAGTTGAATCACAATTTCCTTACAAATACTTCACCGTTACCATATCGTGACCACGACCAAAAACAACAGAAAAACAGGATTCCTTCGAAGTGAAGTAACCCTGTTGTAACAACGTTTATGTATGGTGGAGCATAGGGGGCTCGAACCCCTGACCTCTACGCTGCCAGCGTAGCGCTCTCCCAGCTGAGCTAATGCCCCGTTTAAAAATTTACTAATTTATTTAAATTTACAATTCTCAACTGATTCTGTCAATAGGATTGTTTAGCTTTATAGAACGAATGAGTATGGATCCTTTTTATTATGTACTTTACTCAAACATATTGGTTTTAAAAGGTGGTACATTTTGTCAAAAAATCCACTCGATTATAAACCACGCCACCCCGCCGATAACCCCTACAACGAGTGCACTTAGAATATTCTCCTTAGAAAATTTTTTATGCTTGACGAAGTCGAAGATGACCCAACCAAAAAAGATCGCTATACCGAAAAGAAATGCCTCAACCATTGTTTCATCCTCCTTATTAACTATGCTTAGTTTAACAGAAAAAACGACTGGCTGACAGTTTTTCCGTTATTGAGCCTAATTTCAATGCTCTTTTCTCTAGAAATTACGAAAACAACCTTTTCATTTCAGCGACATTCGATATATAGGAGGGTGAATTAATTAGAAAATTTTTCTAGGAAAAACGAAACCTTCATTTTATTAAAACGTATTACATATCGAAGTACAGGAGGAGCGATTTCTTCTTCTTGTATAAACTTTAGAAGCAAATTGGGAGAGGTGTTTATATGTCAGAAGTAAATGTTAATTCAGAGGAGAATTTTAAGCCTGAGAAGCCCTCATTAATAGGGATGGTTTTTAGTCCGGGTGAACAGTTAGAGCGAGTAAAGGGAAACCCAAAAGTTCTCGTTCCGCTTTTATTAGTTACCCTTCTTTATACGATTGGAGCCGCTATCACTGCATTTGGAATGGACAGTATTTGGATTTTACAAGAGTTAGGTCCTGAAGAAGCACAATTTTTTGCTGAAATAGAAGGATTTATGCGAATTATGATTTTAGTGACTGGATTATTGATCCCTTTAATTGGTGCATTAATCTTTGCCGTGGTTTTTTTAATTATTGCCAAAGCCGCAGGAAAGGCAAATGTCACGTTTAAAAAGCTATATTCTCTAAGTTTATTCGTTTCAGTAATTGGGGGTCTGGGTTTTTTATTTAATGGCATTATGACTACAGTTTTTGGAGCGAACCCGAATACTCCGTTTACGAGTTTAGCTGTTTTAATGCAAGCCGAAGGAAAATTAGCAATAATACTTGCTTCCATTGAAGTCTTTACGATTTGGCAACTAATTGTAACAGTCCTTGGTTTAAGAAAAGTAGCAGAATTCAATGCCGGTTTAGCTTGGGCAACAGTCATTATCTATAGCGTGATTGGTATTTTCATTAGTCTTATTGGGGTATAAACGGTTGTTAATGAAGGAGAAACAAATGAATAAAAAAAAGATATCGGTCATTATTTGTGTCGTCGTCGCAATACTTGGTCTCAGTTCAATTGGCGTTTTAAAAGCCAAGGAAGACTCAAATGTAGAAGTGGTAGTTATTCAACCAAAACAAGAAACAATAGCGTCGGAAGTATTAATACCAGGAACGTTAGAATTACTAGATGAACAGGTGGTTTATCATTCTATTAAAAACGGTGAAGAATTTGAAATTTTAGTAGAGGAAGGGCAAGATGTTGAAGTCGGCACTGAGTTAGTTCAATATACGAATAGTCAAATGGATCTTGAAAAAGAACAAATGGCCTTATCGGTGGAGTCTGCCAACTTACGAATTAACCACATCAAAAAGCAACAGGAAGCACTTCGTAAAAAGAAAAATGATCTTGAAAAAGAAGTAGGAAAAGATGAGGCACGAAAGATGGTTGAAGCCGAAGAACAACAAGTAGATATGGAACTAAAAATGGCAAATATTGAGTTGAGGCAAATTCAATTACAACGCCAAGGAATGACTCACCAAGAAGAGAAGCTAATAGTGAAAAGTGAGATTGAAGGTTCCGTTATTCAAGTCAACGAATTCTCTGGGAACGATTTAAACGAAACAAACTCACCAATTTTGCATCTGGCAAATAAAGGAAATCTTGTTGTGAGAGGCGCACTATCCGAATACGATTCTCTCCTTGTGAACGAAGGGCAAGAGGTTCACATTCGATCCGATGCCATTCTAGATGAAGAATGGAAGGGTTTAGTTGATACTGTTGCTTATTTTCCAAAGACTGTCGAAGGCTTGGATCTGAATGCGACCGCAGTTCAATATCCGATTTCTGTCGTACTGACTGAAGGAAACACGGCTTCATTAAGACCAGGCTTACAATTAATCCTTCAAATTGTAATAGAAGAAAAGGAAGCGTTGACTATTCCATTGTCTTCGATCTGGCAAGAGGACGGACAGAGTTACGTGTTTATTGAGAATGATGGGTTTGTGGAAAAGAAAGAGGTAGAGTTAGGAATTGTAAGTGGTGAAAATATTGAAGTGATAAGCGGTATGGGTAGAGAAGACCGTGTCATTAAGGAACCAACCTCACGCTTATATGATGGAATGGAAGTGAGTATCCATGATTAAGCTACGCTCACTTTCTAAAACGTATAAACTGGGAGCTCAAGACGTTAATGTTCTTCGAAACATAAATCTAGATGTTAGCACTGGGGAATTTATCGCGATCATGGGTCCTTCTGGTTCTGGAAAGTCAACGTTAATGAATATTATCGGCTGCTTAGACCAACCAACAAGTGGAACATATGAACTCAATGGAATGGATATTACCCATTATAATGATGCTGAGCTGTCCAAGTTAAGAAATAAATCGATTGGATTTGTCTTTCAACAGTTTCAATTATTGCCAAGGTTAACGGCTTTAAGAAATGTAGAACTGCCAATGGTGTATGCTGGAGTTAACAAAAAGGAAAGAAAAGAGCGGGCGATACTTGCACTAGAAAAGGTCGGTTTAGCGGATCGGGTAGAACATTTGCCGAATTCACTATCTGGTGGACAGAAGCAAAGAGTAGCCATTGCAAGAGCATTGGTTAATCACCCGAACATGGTGCTTGCCGATGAGCCGACAGGAGCATTGGATACAAAAACGAGCGGTTCTATTATGGAATTGCTTACAGAATTAAATGCCGAGGGGACGACGATTCTAATTGTCACGCATGAACCTGAAATTGCAGAATATACGGATAAGACAATTGTTGTTCGAGACGGTGAAATCATAGATGAATCATTAAATAGGGAAGGTTTAAAAACGTTATGAGTATAATGGAAAATGTAAAGATGGCATTACAGTCCATACGTGCTCATAAGTTGCGGTCTCTTCTGACGATGTTAGGTGTTATTATCGGTGTAGCCGCTGTCATTATTGTTGTAGCCATTGGCCAGGGCGGGGAAGCGATGATCAAGTCACAAATTGCCGGAGCAGACAATACGCTTGAAATTTATTATTATCCTTCCGATGAGGAGATAAGGTCTAATCCGAATATTGGCTTTGATACTGCTTTTTCTTTAGATGATATCCGCAGCTTAGAAAGTATTCCAGAAGTTAAGCGTGTAGTTGCTTCTAGTTCAGAATACAGTTCGATTAGACATCAGTCGGAAACCGTAGATGCTGCTGTGTTTGGAATTAATGATGCGTATTTACAAGTCCACACATTAAATGTTGCAGAAGGCATATCCTTCTCACAAGGTGATTTCATAGGTGGAAAAAGAACAGCACTGATTTCAGCAACACTACAAGAAGAGCTGTTTGAAGATCAATCCGCATTAGGTGAAATCATTCGAATTGGCAATCAACCGGTTGAGATTATTGGTGTTCTCGAAACGCCGACGGGATTTTTTGCTTTCGGTTCTATGGATGTGTATCTTCCTTGGCAAACGTGGCGTTCGATCTATATGAAAACGAGTTTTAGCCAAGTCACGTTACAAGCTAATAGTTTAGAAGAATTACAAGTAGCTGGTGAAAAAGCAGTAACCATGCTCAATCAAGCAAATAACACAGAAGATTCTTATGAAGTTTTAAATATGGAAGAAATAGCAGATGCCATTGGTCAAATTACTCGAGTCATGACGATGATTATTGGAGGCATTGCAGGAATTTCCCTTTTAGTCGGTGGCATCGGAGTCATGAATATTATGTTAGTATCCGTTACCGAACGCACGAGAGAAATTGGGATCCGAAAAGCGTTAGGAGCAACTCGAAGACAAATTCTGTTTCAGTTTATCATCGAGTCGATTATTTTAACTTTAATTGGGGGCATAATCGGGATCTTACTCGGTGCAGGAATCGCAACCATCATTTCACTTATTGCCGGATGGCCATCGCTAGTTTCTTGGCCAGTCATCTTAGGAGGAGTCCTGTTTTCCATGCTGATCGGTGTCCTATTTGGCATGCTACCAGCTAATAAGGCGTCTAAGCTAAATCCAATTGATTCGTTGCGTTATGAGTGATGCTTTAGTTAAGTAGAACAGAGGTGCTGCTATGATTAGCACCTCTGTTTTTTATTTTATGACGATAGCATTATCAGGGATTATCAATATGTTTAGTAGACTAATTGTGATCTTGTTAGGGAACTCTAGAGCCGTTATTTGTGACAAAACAGTGAATTTCTAATGTTTAGGTGACTCAGAAGCGCTTATTACATGAAAAAACAGACGATTTCCCTAAAATTATTTAAAATAAGGGCCTCACAGTGCTATAACACTGTGAGAATGATAGATTTTAAGGTAATAAGGGCCTGTCAGTCCGCTAAGAACTGTAGTGAGTTATATTGGCGGTCAAAATGTAAAGAAATTCTCGATACACGCAGTTCTTATTGCCCACTTCCCCAAGTATCCTTTAAGACTCTTCAATAATACGCGCTATATCAACCTTTGTATCACAAACCTTTTTAATAAAAATTGGTATTTAAAAATATTTTTCAAACCCCCTCAAAATAAAAACCTCTTACGTAAAGCTATAGGAAAGCGGCTTTCGAAACAAGAAAATATGTACATAGCTGTGAGGTGCCTCATGTTAAAAATAAAAAAATTAATGGTTGGTTTACTAGCGGGTGCAATGCTCGCTACGGGTTGTTCTTCTGTATCATCAACAACATCTGATGGTGAAGCACAAGCCGAGAGTAAATCAATCATTTATGAAAATATGGATGCTGGATTAAAAATCTATGAATCTAACCAATGGACGTTAGAACAGGAAGTGTTTACACGAAATTTAAATGCAACCTTTCAATATGAAACAGTAAAAGCAATAGTTTCGCTGATTCCGAGTGAGAAGTCGATGGATCAAATTAAACAGGAACTTCAGTTAGGGGATGGATTAATTACGATCCTAGAAGAAAACGATTATTTCTTTTCGTTTCATACGAACCAAAAAGAAGGGATTCGATCAGATTTATTCCTAGTCCATGATCAAGGAAAGACATTAATTGTAACGTTCATGTCTCCAATGGATGATTTCGAACGTTATCAGGAAGATATGAACCAATTCAAAAATAATATAAAGCTTACTGAGCAAGAATCGTAGTGAAAGGGAGAGTTGAATGAGAAAGATAATTTGTACAATCGTAGCAGGTTCTTTTTTAATTGCGGGAGCGGTTAAAGCTGATGAAACTATTGTTTACGAACCTGCAGTAAACACAGGGGATTTAACTGCTTATTATGAAAACGTTGAGGTTAATGAAGAGGATATAACTGAAGCAAACCATGAGTTAGTTGATTTTGTGGACGCTATTCACTCAGCAATTATTGATTTAACACCTAGCGAGAAAGAGAAATTGAGATATTTAATTGAATTTGTAGCAAGTAAGAATGCACAATTAGAATTCCTGCTTCAACAAGGCCAGTTTGACAAAGCAACGATCTTACTTGAAAGATATAACGAAGATGTAGCCCGTATCAATCAATGGATTGAGAACGAAACACTTAGTCATGATACTGATGATATCACTGATAAGGATAACGGTATCGAGGGAGACGAATTGTTGGTTGACACGGATATTGAAGAAGAAGTAGCTGAAAGAACTTCGATGCGTGGTGTGAATTTAGTAGCATTATTAGAGCGTGATGACTTACCAGAACAAGCAAAGGCAGGAATTAGAAAAGCTCTTGCTAATCAAGAAAGAGCAATGGAAAATCGTCAACGAGCAAAAGAAAGAAACGAACTTCGTAAAGCCGAAAGAGAAAATAAAGAAGTAGTAGAAGAAGAGCTTGAAGAAGAGTTTGTTGATCTAGAGGACGCAACGGCTCCCAAAACAGAAAAAGTGAAGGAGTCAAAAGCAAACCAAAAGCCAAAGAACGAAAATGCAAAAAAGGGTCAAGAACGAGCGGAGCAAGCTAGAGAAAATGCAAAGCAAAAAGCAGAACAAGGTCAAAAACGTGGTCATGAAGCTAAGGAACAAGGACAAAAACGTGGACACGAGGCTAAGCAACCAGGAGAAAACCGTGGTCAACAAGCGAAGGAAAATGGCCCAGGAAACTCAAATGGTAAAGGCAATGGAAATGGACCAGGAAACGGGAACGGCAACGGAAATGGTGGAAGACCTTAAGAAATAAATTAGACTGACTGGCTCATTTGAACGTGTCGTGCACACCTCAAGAGAGGCGCTGGCGCATGGGTCAGTCTTTTTCTAATGACGTATCAAAATAGCTCTCCTCTAGGTAATATTTGGCCTGCAAGAAGGAGCGCTGTACATCTCTAAAAAGCTTTACCTATTAATTAATTTAGCGTATGCTTATCGACATACAATAGCGGTTTCATGAAGAAGGTGTATCGATAATGGAGAATTTTAATTTAAACACAGCCCTTGCTCAAGCAAAGACGGGGAATGACATTGCACGTGAGCAATTAATTCTTCATTACAAGCCATACGTTATTAATGTTGCAGGAAGTATTTGTAAGAGGTATATCACTTGGAGTGATGAGGAATCAAGTATAGCTATAATTGCCTTTAATCGAGCGATCGATACGTTTTCTGAGGAAGGTGGTCGTACTTTTCAAAACTTTGTTTACTTGTTAATTAAACGAGATTTAATTGACTTCTTCCGAAAAGAACAAAAGGAATCTCATCTGTCTCTTACATTGGATGATTCTGAGCAAGATACACTTACTTCAAATTTTGAAAATGATCAGGCGATCGGTAAGTATGAAGAAATGGTCCAGTCGAATGACTTAGTCGATGAAATCTTAGAATTAGATCAGAAGCTCAGCGAATATAAAATATCATTTGAAGAACTCGAGCATTACTCACCTAAACATGAAGATACTCGATTGTCTTTATTTGAAATGGTTGCTGATTTTTTAAATGATGATGAGCTGGTTGAAAGCTTGGTACGGAAAAAGCAGCTACCAATTGGTCCATTTTCTAAGAAAACTGTGTACAAAAGAAAGACGCTTGAGCGTCACAGAAAATATATTATTACACTAATTTTAATTAGCTTACATCCACAATGGGTACATTTAGCAGAGTATGTTAAAGGAACTTCAGGACAAGGGGGGAAATAAAGGTGGAGACGATCAAAGGTACGGTTGTAAAAGTAACAGAGCAGCATATTGTCTTGTTAACCATGGATGGAAGGTTCAAAAATGTTCCTCGATCTACTTCCGAGGTACCACTTATTGGACAATCGTTTACTCATATTGAAAAGCCGAAAAGAATATTCCCTATATATAAGGTAGCATCAGCTGCAGCTGCATTATTTTTAATGATCGTCACTTACTTTATTTTTCCTTTTAGTGGGGAAGGTGAAGAGGTTTACATCATTTCACTCGACATTAATCCTAGCTTTGAGATCGCAACGAATAGTAACTTTAAAGTGGTTCGTGCAGAAGGTTTGAACGAAGAAGGGTTAGAAATTATAGAGGCACTCCATTGGAATGATAATTTATATACGGTAATCGATGAAATTATTGACCTGACGGTTGAAGCTGGTTATATCGAGAAGCATATAGAGCCGGTCGTTGTGACATCAGTTATTCCTTTAAAGGAAACGTCTGAACCGTTTATTGACGAACTTAAAGAAGCGATTGATACATCGTTAGAGAAAAATGAGACGACTGTTCCTGTTTCCATTTCTCTCGATGAAAAACAGACTTATGAAGAAGCGAAACAATCCAATATGTCTGTCAACTACTATAAAGAGTTTAAGCAATTAGAAAAGCGAGGAATTGTACAAAATCCCTCTGAAATTAAAGGAAGATCCATCTCAGAGTTAAAAAGAATGGAAAAACAGCCGGAACGAGCAAAAGAAAGATCGCAATCGTCAAATGGCCAGTCTAAAAAGAATGGCGCTCCACCAAAAGACGATAAGCAGAATAAACCTTCAAACGAACATCAGGAAGATAAAAAGGATCAAAACGAAGGAAGGTCTTCTGAAAATAAAGGAAATGCTCCTAGTGAGCGTGGAAAACCTTCTGAAAATAAAGGAAATGCCCCGAATCATCGTGGGAAATCATCAGAAAATAAAGGGAATGTTCCTAGCGAACGCGGGAAACCAGCTGAAAATAGAGGGAATGCCCCTAGTGAAAGAGGAAAGCCGTCAGAGACAAAAGGGAATTCCTCATCCAATCCAGGAAAACAACAAAAAGAAATTAAAGGACCACCATCACCTCCTCCAGGGCAACAAAAACGAGAAGAACGGTCGAACACACCAAAACAACCACCAGGGCAACAAAATAGAAACAACAATTAGCTATCCAATAAATTCGGTAGCAGGTACCTTTAGTCCACTAAAGGTACCTGCTACCGTTTTTTTTCTTTGTGTTTGTTATAATGGTTGGGACTTGTTGACCGATGTGTACTCACTCATCTTATTTCACATCTTGTATCATTTTTCCACTAGGTGATATGGATTGTATCTTTTCCGTAATTGAGCATAATAAGTCGGGACTAAATGAGGTGGAGGGTTCTATATTGATGAAAAAGCAGTTAGTTGTACTCGTTGCTATTTTATCGGTGCTAGCCGTTTTATTAGGAAGTCCTTTGACAGACAGAACAATGGCGAGTGAAATTGGAAAAGATGTAAGGGTTGCAGCGGATATAATCGTTAGCACCGACTGGCTCCAAAAAAATAAAGAGCTAGTCCAAGTTATTGATGCTCGAAAAAAAGGTTTCGATGAGGAGCACATTCCAGGAGCAGTTCATATGCCTTATACCCAATTAAACGATCCTAAGCATCCAGTTGAAGATTACTTGATTTCGAAAAAAGACTTTGAAAGAAAGATGAAAACAATAGGGGTTCGTAACGACCAGACGGTAGTTGTATACGATGACGGCCGAAGCCCTTATGCGGCTAGATTATTTTTTGCATTAGATTATTACGGGCACGAGGATGTACGTTTACTAGACGGAGGACTAACAGCTTGGACCGAAAGTGGTAAAGAACTAGCACACGATGTTGATGAATATAAAAAAGGAAACTTCAAAGCAAGCCTAAAAGAAAACCTTCTAGTTGATAAGGACTTTGTAAAAAATGCAATCGGAAAAGAAGGTGTAGTCCTCCTTGATGTCCGGTCTCCTGAAGAGTATCGCGGAGAAGATAAACGTGCGAAAAGGGGAGGTCATATACCTACAGCTGTAAACTTAGAATGGAAGAATACCATAAACCCAGAAGGTATTCCTAATCTTAAACCATTATATCAACTAGAACAGCAATTCGAAGAACTAGGGGTCACCAAAGACAAAACGATTATTATCTATTGCCACACGGCTTTACGAACGTCACATACGTATGTTGTGTTACGATTATTAGGCTTTGAAAATCTTCATGTGTATGAAGGTTCATGGGCAGAGTGGGGGAATGATCGAGATATGCCAATTGATAAACCGTAACTAAATAATTATAAAAGCACCTCCATTGATATCAAAGTAAAGGATTGATTGTTTCATACTAAAAGATTAAATAATGAGACAGGTCATTGCAACAAAGACTGAGTGTTCTTCAAAAAGTTGATGAAGGACAAAACAAGGAAGAACTTAAGTGGAAATGTCCTTCATAAAGCTGATGAAGGACATACCAAGATAGAACTGCAAGGAATATGTCCTTCATTTGTATGGCGAACGGGCGAGTGTTTAATTTAATATATGAAATACTCACTAAATTCTAAAAGGTAGGGAAATTTAAGAAATTCCAACCTTTTTTTGGTAACACAAGCTATTACATAAAAAACCTTTCCCAAAAAAATATAAAATAATGGAAGAAACTATTGTAAAACTAATACCATTAGTTATAATTTAAACTAATGGTATTAGTTTTATTGTGAGGAGAGAATGAAATGAGAATGACACGAGAAGGTTCAGTTTACCAATTGTCGTTTATGCCACGATTTTTTCCTGTTAATTGTTACTTTGTTCAAGAAGATGATGGTTTGACATTAATTGATACCGCAATGCCTTTTAGCAGCAAAGCCATTTTGAACGCTGCAAAAAGCATAGGGAAACCAATCACTCGTATCGTGTTGACACACGCACATGATGATCATGTCGGTTCACTAGATCGCTTAAAAGACGTTCTTCCTCATGTTCCTGTTTATATTTCAAAGCGTGATGCCCGATTAATGGCCGGTGACTTATCTCTTGATCAAGAAGAACCGCAGACGCCTATACGAGGAGGCGTGCCAAAAAAACTAAAAACGCGTGCGGATGTTCATCTCGGAGAGGGAGATGAAATTGGTTCTCTTGTTGCTATTTCTACTCCAGGTCATACCCCAGGTCAGATGGCCTTTTTTGACACGAGGTCTCAAGCGCTCATTGCCGGAGATGCCTTTCAAACGCGGACGGGGCTAACCGTTGTTAGCGACTTAAAACTACGTTTTCCCTTTCCGGCATTAGCTACATGGAATAAAGGTCTTGCATTAACGAGTGCTGAGAAATTATTGAATGTAAAACCCTCTTTACTAGCTGTTGGTCACGGGAACATGCTTAAAAATCCCGAGGCACAAATGGCAATAGCCATTGATTACGCGAAACGAAAGATAGAAAGGAAAAATTAACATGTCACCGAGAGTTGGATTAGATACAGAAACAATCGTAAAAGCAGGAATTGCTATGGCAGATGCAGAAGGAATTGACGCTGTAACCATAGCCTCTTTGGCTAAACACTTAAATATACGCCCACCTTCACTTTATAATCACATTACAGGTTTAGAAGAAATAAAGAAAAAAGTAGCCATTTATGGTTTGGAGCAACTGTATGAAAGGTTAGCAACAGCTGCTGCGAACAAAAGTGGAGATAATGCCATTAAGGCTATTTCTTTAGCTTACGTTTCATACGTTCGTTCTCATCCTAGTTTATATGAAGCAACGGTCCAAGTGCCTGATTTGAGCGAGCCCGATGTTCAGAAGGTTGGGGATCGTATTGTAAACCTCGTCGTTCAAGCGTTTGCTAAATATCATTTATCAAAAGAGGACACTATTCATGCTGTACGAGGACTGCGAAGTATTCTTCATGGCTTTTCTGCATTAGAACAGAGTGGAGGCTTCGGTCTCCCTCTAGATGTCAATGTAAGTCTAAACTTTATAATTGATACTTTCTTAAAAGGAATTCAAAGCGAATTGTAAAAAAGATCACCAGACTCGAACCATTTTATTTTTAGAGAATATTATAAACTGATTAATGTATGAGGAGGGTTAATGGTGGCAGAAAAAGAAAAAAAGGTAACAGAAGCGGAGCCGAAAAGTCAGGAAGTAGTAATGGATCCTTGGGATATGCTTGTATTTGGTCCTCCTAGACAACCAGTTGCTCAACAGGAGAGCACTGAACAACCTGAGGCAAAGAAAAAAAGTAAATAACGGTCGTCGAGAAAAAAATGACCCCGCTCAGCAGATGAATTTAAATTGAATTTATCTGCTTTTTTGTATGCATTTTACAAGCAACTTGTCCAATGTAGAAAAGGTGGCTCAAAAAGTGCCATAAAGGCATTTAATGAGTCACCTTCTCTTGTCGTTTTCCCAAACGAAGAACGCGCAATTATAAAAAGAAAGGTAAAAATAATCCGCCTAATCCTAAGAATGGGAAGCGACGACGTCTGAATCTACGGAAGCGTCTAGGATATCCGAATCCAGGGCCATATCCAAACCCAGGGCCGAATCCGTATCCAGGACCATATCCTAACCCGGGGCCATATCCGAGTCCAGGGCCATATCCAAGTCCGCCGTATCCTGCACCAATTTGGCGTGAATGATCGTGCTGGTGTTGGTGATGATGGTGGTCATCTTCCATTTCTCCTGTTGGAATTAACATTGTAACACCTTCATGGTCAACATGTTCAATAATTCCATCTACAGTTTGACCGTCAATCGTTTGTAACTGAACAAAGTGTAAATGAAGACTCATGCATGAGTCATGCAGTTTCTTGTTATGTTCTTGATGGCCTTCTGCAGCTGCCGTCATGTGTGGACCATGTACAGTAGGTTGTGCCATGTGACCGTGTTGCATAGGAACAGTTTGTTGTTGAGTCATGTGTCCAGTGGGTTGATGAGCCATATGGCCGTTCATATGAGAATGTTGCATTTAGTTACCCTCCTTAATGTATTCACCCATATCATATTCATGAGGTAGGCATCTGTTCATTCTTTTTTAAGAGGACTCAAGCCCAAACATCTAAAAACTGATTTGCATACAGTATTGTTGTAAGCTGAAATTGATTTAAAGGAGTGAACGAAATGTCAGGTTACGGATACACTGGTGGATTTGCGTTATTAGTCGTATTGTTTATCCTCCTTATCATCATTGGAGCTTCTTACACTGGTTACGGCTATTAATCAGTTCATGAAAAGAGGGTGATGCTTAGCAGTCACCCTCTTTTCTTATGAATATGAGTCAGCAACTGGACGATAGCAAGTTATACGGTTACATAAACATCTATGGAATAAGAAGTAAATATTATTTTACATGAAAGGGAAACTATAACTAATGAAGGGAGGGCTTACAGTGAATAAAGATAATAACAAAACACCAATCGAGCAGAGTAGAGAAGTTGCTGAAAACTCGTATCATCCATCTGATTACAAAAGTTCTAATGAAACGGAGCAAGGTCTTGCTTTTGTACATGAACAAGTAAGTGATGCTTATGTAGAAGGTACAATTGATGGTGAAATTGAGGAAACGCGAAACAATGCAGATTTAGGAAGAGCTGAGGAAGGCTTTAAAGAAATGGAGAATTTCGATAACCAGTAACATTACGGGCTATTTCACTAGAGCAGGACAAGCGCTAGTGGAATAGCTCATTACATTTTCATCTGAAGCTTCAAAAATTTAATAAAGTTGTGTATATTAAAAGGACAGTCTATGAATTAAAGAGGTGTAATCATGAGTAAACTTAATATTAACCTTGTGCTTTGTCACGAAATCGACAAAGGTACAGGAGCATTAAAAGGTATACATAATCAATTTAAAAAGGGAGAAAAGGGAGTTACCTTCAGTCTCGTGATGTTTATATCTGCTATCGATCAAATGGAGCGTGATTTACATTTAATTTTATTAGCTGGGGACGGGAAGCAGAAAGCATTAAGAAAAGTTACAGTGGAGCAGGGTGAAAAGCAAGCATCCAATGATATGCATGTTAATACCTTTACTGACGTTGGGTTAGAAACAGGCTTATACGAATTTCGAGTGTTCTCTACACCAATAAGTGAAGAGGCCGTTAGCATGGAAGCGTTAGCTAAAGAAGGAACTCTAGAATCACTGGTCAAACTTAAAATTGTATAATTAAAGCGGAAGGAATGCTCTTTGAGCATTCCCTTTTTATTTGTCTTTTTCATTCTTATTAGACGTCTAGATAGAACAGACAAAAATTAAATAAACGTTTAATTAAAAAAGGTCGAACTTAATATTAGTTTAATACTTCGTTCATATCTATCTGTTATGGTAAAGGTATGTGAAGCGGTGCGTGTATTATTTAAGAAAAGGAAAGCGGGATGAAATATGGTCACAATTACTAGAACAAGCAGGATTGCAAAATTAGAACAACCAATCAAAGGAATCCTCTTTGATAAAGATGGTACGTTAATTCACTTTCATTCTATTTGGTTACCGATTGCTAAAAGTTTAGTAAAGCAATTTGCCAAGGCCTATTTGAATCATGGGGATGACATTTGTGACCAATTGGAAAAATTAATTGGTCTTGAAGGAGAAAGGGTCGATGGTAATGGAATTTTAGCAGGGGGGACCACACATGATATTGCAAACACATTTTATAGATTCATGTTAGAGGCAGGCTATCATCAGTATAAACTCGATGAAATTTATGTTTGGTTATCAGAAAAGATGGTTGAAATCACAAGAGAAAATAGTCAATACATTGAGCCAACTGGAAACTTAATTGAGATGCTTAACGTGTTAAAAGCTAAAAATATAGAAGTTGGCATTGCCACAGCGGACGATCTTGAAACAACAAAAATATGTTTAACTAAGTTAGGTCTCACTAGGTATTTTTCTTTCGTAATTACTGCAGATACACATGGATTCTCTAAACCGCATCGGTCAATTATTGAGAAGTTTTGTGAAAGAACCGGCCTGCAGTCAAACGAAGTCGCTGTAGTTGGAGATACTAACGTTGATTTGGCATTGGCTCATAATGGGAGGGCAGGACTAGCGATTGGAGTTTTATCTGGGGCAAGCAGGAGTGAGGAGTTAGAAGAATTAGCCGATTTAATAGTTCCAGCCGCCACGGATATTGTTAATGAAGATGGGGTTTTTATTTGGGAGAACTAAAAGGATACCCTGTTTTTAACGTTTTCTCGCGCTCAATAAATCGTATCCTAAAATGACAACAGGAGCCATCGAGGCTCCTGTTGTCATTTATACAATTGAACATAACGATCTAATAACCAACTAGAAATAACGAGTAGGACAACGATAACTGCGGCCTCAGAGATGAGATAACCTAAATAAAACGTACCGTCCATATCCACGGACACGCCAATGTCAGCTTCTAGTAGCATCATCTGCTGAAGTGTAGCCTGTATATCTGCAGGTGTAATAAGTGCTCCCCATCCAGTCATCGTAAGGTAAATGTCTGTATCCTTTACTATGTTCCAAATATATTGCGTTCCGATCCCGATCGCAACAGCAAGGATCCAACCACCTTTGTAAACCGTTTTGGAAATGAGGTACAACACGGTTGCAAAAGCCCCAAGTTGTAATGAGGCTAGGACTAAAATAAAGGCCGGAACATACCAATACGTGTGAAAAATAGACAGTGCAATAAAAAACGGTTCGCTTATTTGATGGTTAAATACATAAATGAAAAGGTAAAACCCGATAAAAGTAACCGAAAGTGAAATCAAAAAGTGGGTAGCCACTGCTGAAAACTTCGCAGTGATAAGGGACCAGCCACTTTGAGGTATGTTTAACCAAAGATTTACGTTATGATGGCGCCATTCTTTGGAGAGGGAATCGAACATCCCTATAAATAAATAGATCACATGCAACATAAGAACGGGCACAAAACTCATTAAAATAAATTCGTTATTGTACCTGAACATCATAAAAAATATGGAGAGGAAAAAAAGAAGTAAGAGACTAATATTTACAACTAGACGTAAATTGTTGGCTCGTAAATCTTTTTGATATAAGGCAAACCAACTCACTTTAACACCTCTCTCATGTAATCAATTACACTTTGCCCTCGTTCTTCACGAAGTTGTTCCACCTCATTGAAGTAAATGATGGAACCATCCTTAATGAAGAGAACTTGATCAAGAAGTGGCTCAATCTCCTCTACTTCGTGTGTTGACAAAATGATTAATTGCTTTTCTAAGTCTGCATATTTTGCAAAAGCTTTGATAATATCTTCCCTCACGATAGGATCTAGACCTGATAAGGGCTCATCTAGAAGAAGGCAAGGGACCTGTCTTCCAAGAGCAAGCGCAATCTTCACTCGAGCCCGGTTTCCTTTTGAGAGATGACCGATTTTTTCCTCTTTAGAAACATGGATATCGGTTAAGATGTTTTCTGATTTGGATCGTTCAAAGTCAGGGAACACTTTTTCATAAAATAATAATGTTTCTTTGACTGTATAGAAGGGGTATAAATCATCATCTTCTGACAGGTAAGCACAATATTTCGTTGTTTTTCTAGACACATTACTTCCTAATAGTTGCACCGTACCAGTGGATGTTTTTAGTAATCCGGCAATGAGTTTTAATATCGTCGATTTGCCGCTTCCATTGGCACCGATTAGCCCGATAATGCCAGGGTGGTTTACAGAAAATGTAATGTTATCTACTGCCTTTTTCGTTCCATACCGTTTCATTACATTTTCAACAGAAAGAATAGGTGTATTCAATTTAGCTATTCTCCTTTCTCTGTAATTTTGGTTTGCAGTCTTTGTAAAATTTCAGGTGGAGTAAAGCCAATACTTTTCATTTCTTCAATGAACGAATCCATTTGTTCTTCAGCAAGCTGGAGTCTTAGTTGTTTAATAACATCCGGTTCATTCACGACAAACGTACCTTGCCCCCGTTTGGATTCGACGACACCCATCCGTTCCATTTCCATATAGGTCCTCTGAACCGTATTTGGATTAACGCCTGCATCAACGGCGGTTTCTCTGACAGAAGGGAGTTTCTCCCCCGGTTGAATATGACCACTGCAAATTTTATGGAAAAATCGATGCATTAGTTGATAATAAATTGGTTTTGTATTGTCAAAGTCACGAGACATAACTCATCTCCCTTAACCTAATTAAGCACCTACATCTCTTTTTACAAACATGTAAGATGCTATTGCATGAAAAATAATAAAATAAATAAGTAGCATCATTAGTGAAAATCCTAATGTTAAGCCTTCAATGAGCGGTTGTCCTGTAAAAAATTGTTGAAGGTGTGTATTGGCAAATAAAATATATTTGACCCAATCGTATTGGCTTAAAGCAAATACAAGTTGCGATCCAGTAAACATTAAGAAGATGGATAAACCGATCGCTAACGACTGATTGCGGAAAACACTAGCAATCATAAAAGCAAATGTTACCATCATTAATAATTCTACACTGTTTAGTACATAAATGAAAAGAATGTGTAAGAGCATCGGTGTTTCAGTTATTATTCCTTGTTCATATGAAAGGTTCACTGCATTAAAATTTTCAAATCCGAAAAATAAGGCACCAAATAGTAGAGATGAGACGAGTAATACAACTAGAAATATGATCGAAAAACAAAAAGAAGAAATGTATTTAGAAAATAAAATCTTTAATCGATGAACAGGCCGAATGAGTAAAAGCTTGATGGTCCCAGACGAAAATTCCGCAGCTACTGATGTTGCGGCGAAAATGATTGTAAATAATGTAATGATACTAATAAGCATCGAACTGCTTAAAGTAAACCCCAAAATGGATTGATCACTAACCGGGGGGAGATCATTTGTAAGCCTGTAGTCATTTAGGGCGATCGTTTCTTGTAAAGCCCGACGCTCTCCTTCAGAAACGATAGGATCGTTCACAATTTGTGCCAGGTGCTCATTTTCAGCGGAAACAGTTGCTCTCCAGTCGTTTACTTCTTCATAAGGCAGTAAAAACTTTGTAAGGACACCGACACTCAATACCATAAAAAGTAATAAACCAATCATCACCCACGTGCTAGTACGTGAAGCTATCTTTATATTTTCATTGTGAATCAGGTTCAACATTCGTTTCATTATTTGCGACCTCCTGTCACTTGTAAAAATTTATCCTCTAACGTCGTTGTTTTTCTTTCTATTAAATATATTTGTATATCGTTTTGTATAAGTTCACGCGTAATTGATGGAATATCATCGGAAGAAGCGACCACTTGCATATGTTCATTTTCTAGTTTGCTATGGAGTTGTGGAAATTTTTCGTTGATGACGGTTAAAGCACTATCTAAAGGCTTAACATCAAAGACATACGATTGCTTCTCCTCTTCGTTAACAAAATCTCTAACGGTTTTGATGTCAATCATCTTCCCATCTTGAATGATTCCAATTCGATCACACATTAGTTCCATTTCTGAGAGTAAATGACTTGAAACGAGAACGGCTAATCCCTCTTCGTGTGCTAAACGTCGCAAGTAGTCTCGAATTTCTCTTATTCCAGCTGGGTCTAGACCATTTGTAGGTTCATCTAAAATTAGCAGGGACGGGGAGTGCAGAAGTGCTTGTGCGATTCCTAACCGTTGCCGCATTCCAAGAGAATAGGTTTTTACTTTTTCTTTAATACGGTCTGTTAAGCCAACTAATTCAATGACTTCTTTAATTCTTTCTTCGCCAACACCATCTACCATTCGGGCATATTGCCGTAAATTTTCAATACCACTTAAATAACTATACATCTCAGGATTTTCTACAATTGCACCGGTATGAGCAATCGCTTTTTCAAATTCTTTTGAAATATGTTTTCCATTGATATATATATCACCTTCACTAATCGAAATAAGTCCCACAATCATTCGGATCGTTGTCGTTTTTCCAGCACCATTGGGGCCTAAGAACCCAAATACTTCACCGGGATAAACATCGAAAGAGACGGAATCGATAATCTTTTTATTTTTAATCACTTTAGAAACGTCTTGAACAGAAAGTACAGTACCTTCTTTCATAATTGTCACCTCTTAATATTAATTATTTAGTGTACTAGTTAAATAATACACTGTTACTAACTTGTTTGTAAATAGATAAAAATGAAACACTAATTATTTTTAAGTTTCTCCACGCAAAGCGTGAAGCGAAAACGGTCCAAAAGCAATAAAGTATATGGAAACAACCTTTAATAAAAATCTGGTATTTTGTATAGGTTCCTTATAGATTTCCATTATTTAAACATCGATATCCCTAACTACGCCTATCTGTGAACTTTTCATAGGTAGAAAAGGGTGTTTTAATATTCGCTTTGCAAGAATATGTATTTTAGTACTGATAAAAAACGAAGGGAGTTTAATAATGAATAAAATTCTCCTTTTTTGTGATCCGGGTATCGATGACTCTTTAGCTATTATGTATGCCTTACTTCATCCTGATTTAGACGTAGTTGGAATCGTGTCTAGCTATGGGAATGTACCACAAGAGCAGGCAACGAATAATGTGGCCTATTTACTGAAGTTAGCTGGTAGAGAGGATATTCCATTAATCGGTGGAGCAAAAGGCCCTCTTTCTGGGGAAATTACCGTTTACTATCCTGAAATTCATGGACCAGAGGGGCTAGGTCCGATCAGACCTCCAGAAACGATTGTCGGCGAACTCTTAAACTATAATCGCGTATTTGAGATCATTGAACAATATAAAGGAGAGCTTACGATTGTTGAAATTGGCAGAATGACTTCATTAGCAATTGCCTTTATTCTAGGGGAAGAACATATGAAGAAGGTGAAGGATTATTTTATTATGGGTGGAGCCTTTTTAGTTCCAGGTAATGTGACTCCAGTTGCAGAAGCTAATTTTTACGGGGATCCTATCGCAGCTAATTTAGTGCTTAGTAAAGCGACAAATGTAACGATCATACCTTTAAATGTAACGACCGAGGCTATCGTTACTTCTGAAGTGGTAGACTATATCACACAGTTTCAGTTCAATCCCTTTACACCATTAATTGAACCGATTTTTGAGTTTTACGCAGATGCATACGTAGAGCTAGTTCCAGGATTGAACGGTGCACCAATGCATGATGTGCTGACTTTAAGTGCAGTGACGAATCGAGACTTGGTTCAATACGTGATGCGTCCCGTTACAGTTCAAATATTAGCGGAAACGAGAGGGCAAAGTGTTACCGATTTTCGACCTGGTTGGGAGCCTGAACCGACAGACGTATTACGCCGTGTAGCTTTAGAGTTGAATTACCAATTTTTTGTTCATGATTTTGTAGAAGTCATGACCAAATCTCTACGTGATTAGGTACCTTTTTTGTTTTCGTTAGATAAGGTATGATAGGGGTAAATGAACAAAAAGTGTTAGGGTGAGCATGATGAATGAACAGCAAGCAATTGAATTATTAGAGCAATTGAGAAGCGGGGCACAGGAGAAGGTTTTTATATCAAAAGAGGACTTTATGGTTTTTCGGGCTCAATTAGTTTTACAAGAAGACCGGGCTTCTTTTGTTGGTACAGCTAATAAAGGTGGAACCGCCACATATGTATACGTACAGCAACAACAAGAAGGGTAGAGTTAATTAATTCTGTCCTTCTGTTTTATTACTAAGAGTAGCAGGAAAGATATTTAGTGCCAGTTCTTTTTCTTGACTGGGAAGGTAAATAATGAAAGTGGAACCCACTCCTTTTTTACTATAAACTTCAATTCGTCCATCCATACAATGAATGAGTTGATAACAAAGCATCAGTCCAAGCCCCGTCCCTTTTTCTTTTAATGAATAAAACGGAGTGCCGATTTGATCCATTTCAGATTCAGTCATGCCGATTCCTTCGTCGCTAACTCGGATCGTTACCTCTTTTTTTGAAACGTTACCATAGATCGTAATTTTGCCGCCATTTGGCATGGCTTCAATTCC
This sequence comes from Alkalihalobacterium sp. APHAB7, assembly GCF_048323755.1. Classification (NCBI taxonomy): domain Bacteria; kingdom Bacillati; phylum Bacillota; class Bacilli; order Caryophanales; family Bacillaceae; genus Alkalihalobacterium; species Alkalihalobacterium sp. APHAB7. Next base: position 158,600 of record NZ_JBLWFS010000005.1, on the reverse strand, counting down.
ATTCATGACGATGTTGGATAATGCTTGTTTTAATTTCTCGGTATCTGCTTGGAATGTACCATTTTGACGTAAGTTTATCGCAAATTGTATGTTTTGCGAGTTACAAGTACTTGAAAAATCCATGTAGATTTCATGAAGGAGAAGGTCTAAGGAAATTGGGGTCAGACTTAGTTGACTAGGATGAGTGATACGAATATATTTCTCCACAACTTTTTCAACTGTTGCAATTTCGCTATGAATTATTTGAACATACTCTTGTGCTTTAAGAGGAATTTCTTTTCCAGTCATTAGTAATTGAAGAAAGCCACTAGCCGAGGTTAGAGGATTTCGTATCTCATGGGCAACGGCGGCCGTTAACTCTGTAATAGCACGAAGGCGATTGATTTTTTTAAAATAACTTTGATTTCGAGTGTTGTATAATCGTTTTTCCATTAGCTTAACTGTAATAAATAAAACGACTAGATGAATAGTGACTTGGATGAGAACAAATTTAGCAAAGAGATAAGAATTGAAGCTACTATTAGAGAGATTAAAAACATAGTCAGCGCCAATTAAAAGCCCACCGAAAAAGAAGGTATACATCATAGAATATTGAAAATATAAGTTATTAAACAAAAAGATCCCTCCTGGATTGATGTATTTCAGTTCAAGCTTGTTTTATTCACTAAACTAAATTGAATGAACGTATTTCTACCTGCTATAGACATCATTATGTATACGAGCTATGTCAATCGGTTGATAACATTTCGCACGAAGGGTTTACATAAAAGTAGGGATTCAAATAGAGTCATACTAAATTTGAAAAGGGGGATGAACGATGACATCACGCTTTGATCAAGTTGAAAATCGTAAAGGTACTAGTTCTATGAAATGGGATGCTGTAGATAAGCTTTATGAGGGTGAAGACTTATGGCCGATGTGGGTAGCAGATATGGACTTTCCAGCACCACCCCAAGTTATAAAGGCGATTCAAGAAGAGGTTGGGAGAGGAATTTTTGGTTATCCGGTCAGGTCGGCTTCCGTTGACACTGCCGTACAATCTTGGGTAAAGAGAAGGTTTAATTGGAACGTTGACGCAGAACAGTTAGTTTACACTTCAGGAGTCGTTCCAGCTATTGCGCAAATTATTAAACGGTTTACGGAACCTGGGGATAAGGTGATTATTCAACCACCCGTCTATTATCCATTTTTTAATGTAGTTACCAATCAGGATCGAAAATTAATTGAAAATCCATTAGTTTTTGACGGAACTCACTATCGAATGGACTTAGACCATCTTCAATCAGTCATTGATCAAGAAACGAAAATATTATTATTATGTAGCCCGCATAATCCAGTTGGGAGAGTATGGACAGAAGAAGAGCTTAAGCAATTAGCTGAAATTTGCATTAAGCATGACTTGTTAGTGATTTCTGATGAAATTCATTGTGACATTATTTTTAAAGGGCATGAACATATACCAACAGCTACATTATCGGACGAAATGAGCCAACGAACGATAACGTGTATGGCTCCAAGTAAAACGTTTAATTTAGCAGGATTGCAAACCTCATATACGATCATCCCTAATCCAGCTTTAAGACGAAAGTTTAAGAACCATCTAAGTCAAGAATTCTTAAATATGTTTCATTCAATTGGCGCGGTTGCGATGGAAGCAGCATATACCGATGGTGAATCGTGGCTCGAAGAATTCCTTCGCTATGTAGAAGGAAATGTTCAATTTGTAAAAGCATATATCGAAGAACATATGCCGAAAATTAAAGTGATACAACCTGAAGGCACCTATTTACTATGGCTCGATTGTAGTGGATTAGGAATGACGGCTCAAGAAAGAAAAAAATGGCTTACCGAGCAAGCGAAATTAGCCTTAAGTAACGGAATTGTGTTTGGTAAAGAAGGAGAGCCATTCGAACGAATGAACTTAGCTTGTTCGAGGAATTCGGTAAATGAAGGACTTAAAAGATTAAAAAATGCGTATGACTCTCTAAAGTAGTATATCCACTTTAGTATACAGTAGTAATATTAATGATTTGTTAAGGTGTAGTGTTAAAACACGTAGTGAATGTTAAAAAAGTATGACAAATCTGATAATCACTCTTAAGACACGACCTAAATCTTGTTCTTAAGCCTATTTTGAAACGGCTGTTTTCGTAAACTTTGTTGCTTTTGGACCGTTTTCAAAAGCTTCACGCATAGCGTGAAGAACCAAGCATTCGCTTGGCTTACGGTCCAAAAGCACGGAGCAACAATCTTTGTAAAAAGAGCCTTTGAAAAAAATAAAAATATTTGAAGGTATTCCTATACGTAATGTCTAATATGTAAAGTGGTGTTCAAAAAGAAATATGGTACAGAGGAGTCACCATTCATGACCTTTGACAAGATTTACAATGATTTAGTTACCGAATGTACTTTAAAATTAGGAAGAAAACTTACGAAAAAAGAGCTAGAGCTCATTACGTGGGTGAAAGAGCGCCAATATGAAAAGAAGTACAAAAAGTTAAAAAGTTCTTAAACCCTATTAATGTTGAGGCTGACACAACCTATTGAGTCAGTCTCTTTTACGTTTAGGCCAAGATGAACATGCATCACAATAAAATATATGTTTTAATGATACATATAAAATGTAGTTAACGGAGGCGATCGTGTGAAAACTTATCGGTTATTTTCACTTCGAGTGTTGCAACCTCATGAAAAAGGGGTTAGCCAAGTTGAAATTCCTCTACAAGATGGTCTAATTATCGATATGGAGGATAGTGCTAAAAAATGGTTAATCGATGCTGTTATTAATCAAGATGTTATCGGTATTTTTGAAAAATGTGAAAAGGAAAATGGCAAGTTAATTCTTGAAGCAGTCATTACAAGTGAAAACAATTATCCGGCAACGATGGTCACAAAAGTTCGAAAAATTACCCATCTCTCGAATAAAGTGAGTATTTTGCTGGATGGATTAATGGCCGTCCGAAAAGATGACATTATTGATGTTATCTTAGAAAGTATCGTCGATGAAGGTTTAACAGGTGAGGCTTTACTAGAAGAGTTCAAAAGAAGAAAAGCAACGCGTGGTGTCGAGAAAATCGTAGAAAATATTTACAAACAAGTTAACACCGATGAAAATCTTACCTTTCACACTATAGAACCTAGTGAAAAATAAATGTTCTTCAAAGCTTAACTAAAAATTTCAAAAAAACAAAAGATAGTCACTATGTCATTGGCTTTAGTCTGCAGGTTGGCAACTCCCCAATTATCCAACGTATAGAATTATTCAGATGATTAATACTACACTTATTGATTGGACCTTGGGGGGATTGTGATGGAAGAGAAAAAGACATGGGATCTAGTCTCCATAGCCTCCATACCGTTAGTAATGACTCTTGGGAATTCCATGTTAATACCTGTCTTGCCAGCGATTGAAAAAGAATTAAACATTTCAGCCTTGCAAGTAAGTATGATTATAACTGTCTACTCGGTTGTTGCTATCATATGTATTCCTATTGCGGGTTATATGTCGGATCGTTATGGACGAAAAAAAATCATTATTCCTAGTTTAATCATTGCAGGGATTGGAGGATTAATATCCGGATTTGCTTCTTGGCAAGTTAATGATCCGTATGGAATTATTATTTTCGGCAGACTGTTACAAGGCCTGGGAGCAGCTGGTGCCTCACCAATTGTACTGCCCTTAGTAGGTGATCTGTTTAAACAGGAAAGTGAAGTAAGTGAAGGATTAGGGGTCATCGAAACATCGAATACATTCGGTAAAGTATTAAGTCCAATCCTAGGGGCACTCCTAGCAAGTTGGGTTTGGTTTATGCCATTCTTTGCCTTTCCAGTCTTTTGCACCGTTTCAATTTTTTTAATGATATTTCTAGTTAAGACACCATCAAAAACTGGAGCACCTCTTGCATTTAAGGACTTTCTTCACTCGATTAAAAGAATATTTAATAATGAAGGTCGCTGGTTATATGCGATCTTTTTAATCGGCTGTATTTGTATGTTCGTCATCTTTGGTGTACTTTTTTATTTATCGACAATGCTTGAGGAACAACACGGTATTGATGGTGTAAAAAAAGGGATTGTCTTAGCAATCCCATTAGCGGCCCTTTGTCTATCATCTTATGTGACTGGAAAAGGGATTGGTGAAGAAAAACTAAAAATGAAGTGGATGACAGTTATTGGTTTGGCTTTATTAACAATTTCTGTATTTTCCATATCCTTTTCAAAAGATATATATGTGCTTTTAACGGCACTATTTGCAAGTGGGATTGGCATTGGAATTGCTTTGCCTAGCTTGGATGCTCTCGTTACAGAAGGGATAGCAAAAGAACAGAGAGGAACGATTACTTCCATTTATAGTAGTATGCGGTTTGCTGGCGTTGCCCTGGGACCACCTGTTTTTGCTGTACTTATGAAAGCATCTCATTTTATTTTATTTTTTACAAACACACTTGTATGTATTGGTGCTCTCATAACGGCATTAGTTGCGATCAAACCGTCAGAAGATGATTAGAAAAAACAAATAGGGTTGAGGAGAAATAAATGTGTAAGTTCATAAGTTTTTACGATGAAAGAGGATACCTTGTTGAATTAAGCCTTGATACGACCACCTTTTCATTACAGCCAAAACATGTGCTGGTCATTTCTTATTACAAAGATAGTTGGTTACTCATTCAACATCCGAAAAGAGGAATTGAATTTCCAGGTGGAAAGGTAGAAATGGGTGAAACGGTTGAAGAGGCTGCAAAGCGAGAACTCTTTGAGGAAGCAGGAGCAACTGTAAATGAGCTTCTATATTTAGGACAATATAAGGTGTACGATCCAGACGGAGAATTTGTTAAAAATATATATTTTGGGCTAGTAGATGATTTGATAAAGAAAGATAATTATCTAGAAACAAATGGCCCAGTTTTAATGAAGGGGTTTCCAAGTAATGTAAAAAATGATGATCGGTTTAGTTTTATTATGAAGGACCAAGTCATTGAACTGGCTATAAAGGAAGTAAAAGAAAAATGGGCCCATTTACTTGAGGGTAGTGAGGGAGCGCAATGATGGATGGTCAAGTCATTGAAAAGAATCGCATACCTTCACCACATCCTCGAATAAAGCTCTATTTAGTAACGTACAGCAGTGACGGTTTAAGAGTTAAAGGTTACTTAGCCGAACCTGATACTGTTGGAAAATTACCTGGATTTTTGTACTTGAGAGGTGGAATTAAAAATGTAGGTATGCCGAGAATTGCGAGGATCATTCAATTTTCTTCAGAAGGTTTTGTTGTATTCGCTCCTTTTTATCGAGGCAATAAAGGGGGAGAGGGACAAGAGGATTTTGCGGGTAATGACCGTAATGATGCAATTCATGCATGTTTGCTCTTACATAGACATCCTTCGGTTCAGAAAGACAATATACATTTGTTTGGGTTTTCTCGAGGTGGTGCAATGGCTTTATTTACAGCTTCTACATTGAATTTTATTCGTTCACTTGTATGTTGGAATGGTGTTTCTGATATGAGGCTCACGTATGAAGAACGGACCGATTTACGGCGAATGATGAAACGAGTGATCGGAACGCCGACTAAATTTCCAGAACAGTATGACTGGAGAACGCCGCTTAATGTAAGTGAAAAAATTACATGTCCTACACTCCTTATTCATGGGCAGCAGGATGAACATGTTTCGATTGAGCATAGTTATCGATTAGAAGAGAATTTAAAAAGCAAAGGTAAAAGTGTAGAGACTTGGTATTACGAAGGGTTTAATCACTTTTTCCCTGAACCAGATAATCGAGGAATTGTCACAGAGTTGACGGCATGGATGAAACGGCAAATGTATAGGAGTGAAAAGAATTCTTCATAGGAAAAGGAGACTGATTTACATCAGTCTCCTTTATTTTTTAAAATTTGAAGAAATCTAGGTACAGTCCGTACGTTGCTTAACGAGGCTGCGCTTTTCTTTATGATTTAAACGAGTGGACCTGCATTTTTAATTTCTTTAGTAACGTTATCGAACTTTTCGAAGTTCTCTTTGAACTTGTTTGCAAGCTCTTGAGCTTTTTTATCGTACTCTTCACCGTTATCCCAAGTTAGTTTCGGTTGAAGAACTTCATCTGGAACACCAGGGCAATGAATAGGCACATTGAGTCCGAAGATTGGATCTACTGAAAATTCAGCAGAGTTTAATTCACCTTGAAGAGCTGCTTGGATCATCGCACGAGTATAAGCTAAGTTCATACGCTTCCCAACACCGTAAGGACCGCCTGACCAACCTGTATTCACTAGGAACACTTGTGCATCGTGTTGAGCGATCTTCTCACCTAACATTTCAGCATAACGACGAGCAGGTAATGGAAGGAATGGTGCACCGAAACAAGTTGAGAATGTTGCTTCAGGCTCTGTAACACCACGCTCAGTTCCTGCTAGTTTACTAGTGTAACCTGATAAGAAATGGTACATTGCTTGCTCTTTCGTTAACTTACTGATTGGAGGTAATACACCAAAAGCATCAGCAGTTAAGAAAATAATAGTATTTGGATGGCCAGCAATACTTGGCATTAATGTGTTCGGAATAGCTTCTAATGGGTAAGCTACTCGAGTGTTTTCTGTTAGGGAAGTGTCGTCGTAATCAGGGTTTCCTGTTTTTTCATCAAGAACAACATTCTCTAATACAGAACCAAAACGAATCGCATTCCAAATTTCTGGCTCTTTTTCATAAGATAAATTTACACATTTAGCATAGCATCCGCCTTCAACGTTAAATACACCATTGTTAGACCAACCATGCTCATCATCACCGATCAAGTAACGGTTAGGGTCTGCAGATAATGTTGTCTTACCCGTACCAGAAAGTCCGAAGAATAGTGCAACGTCTCCTTCTTTCCCAGCATTTGCTGAGCAGTGCATAGAAAGAACATCTTGTTCTGGTAATAAGTAGTTCATAATAGAGAAGATAGATTTTTTCATTTCACCAGCATATTCAGTACCACCGATTAGTACAACTCTCTCTTCGAAAGAAACGATAATGAAAGTTTCAGAGCGAGTTCCGTCCACTTCAGGGTCTGCTTTAAAGTTTGGAGCAGAAATAACGGTGAATTCAGCTTCATGATTTTCTAATTCTTCTTGAGATGGGCGAATAAATAATTGTTTTGCAAAAAGGTTATGCCAAGCATATTCGTTGATTACTTGGATCGGCAGTCGGTAGCTTTTATCGGCGCCGGCAAAACCACGGAAAACAAATAATTCTTCTTGTTCTTTTAAGTAATTCATTACTTTATTATATAATTTAGTAAATACTTCTTTTTCAATTGGTTGGTTGACAGAACCCCAGTCAATTTTGTCTTTAACCGAGTCTTCCATAACGATAAATTTATCTTTAGGTGAACGTCCAGTGTATTTTCCCGTAGCCACACTCAGTGCACCTGTTGAAGTTAAAGCGCCTTCATTTCTCATTAGTGACCTTTCGACTAATTTAGAAACAGGAAGATCTAGGTGAACATTTTCTCCTCGTAAAATATGCTCTAATTCAGTAGCGAAGCTAATTGTACTCATTGGTCACAAAACCCTCTCTTTTTTATATTTTAAAATTATGTTAGTCAGGATTAACAATCAATTTTTTATGTTGAAATTAGTATAACACATTTTACTAAATAGTCTATACTATTATTTCAATTTGTGTGCAAATAAGTTGAAAAATTATGTGTCTATTTATAATGGGGTCTACTATATAGGAAGTTTCTTTATAGGTTTACATCTTTAAGCGTTTTTTATAGGTATCTAATTGTTAAGCCTGTTTATATAATTGTACCATTCTTATTCGAATTCTAACTTTAAAAAAAGTTACAATATCAATTTTAACAGCTCTTTTGAAATAAGGAAGCCAGGTGGACAAAAAATTAGGACACTAATAGTGCTGTACCCTTTTTTTTTATGTTGCATAGTATAGAAGGAAAAGGAGGGAGTGCAGTGGACAGTATTTCAATAATGGACCTTGCGACCGTTTCAGCTGTCGTTGCTGCATTAGTTACGGTTGTAGGAAATGCTTTTAATATTGATAAAAAGTATCGTGCATTGCTGGCGATCGGCGTAGCCTGTCTATTATGGTTTATTCCAAGAGAATGGGGAAACGAAGTGTTAGTTGCTTTGGTAATTGGGTTAACGGCAAGTGGTGTGTACAGTCAAGTCAAACCGAGAGATAACCAAAATGAATTATTAAAAATGCAAATGCGGGAAGAAATTAGAGAAGAGCAGGATCAACAACGGCAAAATCAGATGAATTTAAGTCAAAACCAAAACATGAGTTATTATCAAAATAGTAATCAACGTCAAAACCGTCTTCCAAACCAAAGCCAAAATGTAAATCAAAATGTAAATCAAAACCATAACCAAGATATAGATACTCCTTATTAAATCCATTTTTTTATTTTGTTTTTTTTCGACTTTTTAGATGTCAACTAGCAACTGTTGACATCTTTTGCTTTGTAAGTTATGATATGTCGCGAACGGATACTCTTATCCCGAGTCGGTGGAGGGACAGGCCCGAAGAAACCCAGCAACCAACACCAGTTAAAAAAGGTGAAAAGGTGCTAACCTGCAAAGCGAATGCTTTGAAAGATAAGAGGTTAAAGGTGATAAGTCTAACCCTTTTCCTCATGAGGAAAAGGGTTTTCATGACTATACATGTCTTAAATTTTACTCACAATGGTGAGGGAATGAGTGCCGTATCAATATTTAACACATTTTAAGGGGAAGCTACTAGTATAGGATTGTATTCACTCTAAAAGATGTGTAAAAGGAGGATACTGTTAGATGGTAGAAAAGAAAAGTCGTCGCTTATTCACTTCAGAATCAGTGACAGAAGGGCATCCAGATAAAATTTGTGACCAAATTTCGGATGCAATTTTAGATGCAATCTTAACAAATGATGCGAATGCACGTGTAGCTTGTGAAACTTCAGTAACTACAGGGTTAGTACTTGTAGCTGGTGAAATCACGACAAGTACATACGTTGATATTCCGAAGATCGTTCGTGAAACGGTTCAAAATATTGGTTACACGCGAGCGAAGTATGGTTTTGATTCTGAAACATGTGCAGTATTAACTTCAATCGATGAGCAATCAGCAGATATTGCTCAAGGGGTTAACCAAGCACTTGAAGCTCGTGAAGGCCAAATGTCAGATGAAGAAATTGAAGCAATCGGTGCAGGAGACCAAGGGTTAATGTTTGGTTACGCAGATAATGAAACGGAAGAATTAATGCCGCTTCCGATTTCTTTAGCACATAAATTAGCTCGTCGCCTAACAGAAGTACGTAAAGATGAAATTCTTCCTTATTTACGTCCCGATGGAAAAACGCAAGTAACAGTGGAATATGACGAGAATGGAAAGCCTGTACGTATTGATACAATTGTTATTTCGACTCAACATCACCCTGAAGTATCGTTAGAGCAAATTCAGCGTAATCTTAAAGAGTATGTCATTAAACCGGTAGTACCAGCTGAGTTAATTGATGACGAAACAAAATACTTCATTAATCCGACGGGGCGTTTCGTAATTGGTGGACCTCAAGGAGATGCTGGTTTAACAGGGCGTAAGATTATCGTTGACACGTATGGTGGTTATGCTCGTCATGGTGGGGGAGCATTCTCAGGTAAGGATCCAACAAAAGTTGACCGTTCTGGTGCATATGCTGCTCGCTATGTAGCTAAAAATATCGTCGCTGCTGGTTTGGCAGACCGTTGTGAAGTACAACTTGCTTATGCCATTGGTGTCGCACAACCAGTATCTATCGCTGTTGATACGTTTGGAACAGGCAAAGTATCAGAAGAAGTATTAGTCGTACTTGTTCGTAAACACTTTGACCTTCGTCCAGCTGGTATCATTAAAATGTTAGATCTTCGCCGTCCGATCTATAAGCAAACAGCTGCTTACGGTCACTTTGGACGTAATGATATTGATCTTCCTTGGGAGCAAACAGATAAAGCCGATGTTTTAAAAACGGAAGCTCTATAATATAGGAAAGAAAGGAGTGGGATTTCCCACTCCTTTCTTTTGGTGGTAAGAATGTATAACTTTTTGAAGATGTCTAGCTCCAGCACTCAGCGACTAGCGAGACTTCGTTCACCTCCTTGCGATAATTCAACATCGGCTCCCTAGCGATCACACCGTGTTTCCTTTATCTCATACGGTGAGCTCCAGTCCGTCCGTCGCTAAACGGGCGTTTGCATTTTTCTAGTCTAGCTTTAAGCGCCTTTCGTTTTTCTTAGTTAGAAGAAGCTAGTTTAATGTGTGAACGAGACATTTCGTAAGCTTTCTCATATTGGATAAGAAGGTTGTCAAAGATAGCTTCCCATGATTGAGTTCTGGCATACTTTCTAGCTTCGTAGCCCATTTGTAAGCGAAGTGTAGGGTCGTTTAATAGTTTTTCAATAGCCATAATAAAGGATTGTGGTTTTTTAGCTTCACAAATTAATCCTGTTTTTTCATGACCTACAATCTCAGTGACGCCGCCTTTGTTAGCGACAATTGCCGGTGTTCCTGATGCTAAAGCTTCTAAAACGACATTGCCGAATGTTTCAGTAGTGGACGGGAAAACAAATAAGTCTGCTAATGCATAGATCGAAGCTAACTCATTACCAGTTAAATAACCAGTGAATGAAATGTTTTCATTGAAGCGTTCTTTATAGTCATTTAACAGTGGACCATCCCCAACATAGATCCAATGAACTTCATTCCTTAGGTGTCCTGGAAGTTGTTCCATAACTAAGCGTAATGTGTCTAAATCTTTTTCAGGAGCCATTCTTCCCACATACAGAAGGACATACTTGTTACGTATGTTAAAACGCTCGTATAAACTGAAATCTTTTTCTTTAGGACTGAACTGAAAACAGTCTACACCACGAGTCCAAAGTTCAATATTTGTAAATCCCCGTTTAGTTAGATGTGTCTTCGTTTCTTGGGAAGGTACAAAGGTCTTATGAAAATGAGAATAAAACCATTTCATAAATTTCCATAACCACTCTGACATAAAGGTGAGTTTATAGTATTTTAAGTAGTGATCGAAATGAGTGTGGTACGAGCCAACCATCGGAATACTATGTTTTTTTCCATAATGGAGTCCGCTTAAGCCGATATTAAACGGAGTTGTAATATGAATGAGGTCGGGTTTGAAGCTGTCCATCTGTTGCCGAATGGTAAATGGGTTGGGAAGGGCCATCCGACATTCTGGATACAAGAAAAAAGGTAAACTGAAAAATGAGTGAATATGATTAGAGTACATGTCGCTTTGCTGAATGGTTTCAGGAACAAATAATTGATAAGGTACATTTCGATGCTCAAAGTGCTGAACTAGGCGTTGTAAGGTTCGAGCTACACCGTTTACTTGTGGAGTAAATGTATCAGTAAATAAAGCAATTTTCATTTATAGACCTCCTACATCATTCCTTCATTAAAGGTTAGTAAACTAATAGAACCAGTAATTCATGAAAATAGTCGTCAAAAATGCACTAGAAAACCCAAGTAAAGCTCCAACGACCACATCAGAAGGATAATGTAGTCCTAGAAATATTCTAGATAGGCCTACTAATATGGCAATAGGTAACAAAAGAAGGGAAAGCATAGGATTAAAAAGAATATATGGTGTTACCACTGAGAAGATTGCTGTCGTATGTCCTGAAGGAAAGGAATGATCCTTGAACGGGTTTTTAACTACATTAGTATTTGGTAAGACGAGGTAAGGGCGCTTTCTGTGGTACCCTTTCTTTACGATTACGACAACGGCATGACTAAGAGTTAAGGCCAGCGCTGCTGCAAATGCCGTGGGTTGGAATGGAGCAGCGAGTAGCATACAAAGGATAACGGTGCTGCCTACCGTAAAAGTGGCTCCTCCTAAATGTGTAATGTAGTTCATGAAAAGAAAAGAACCTTTGGAACGACTTTTCTCGTTGAAAAAATAAAACAAGTTACAATCCGTTTGGTAAAACCATTGTTTGGATCGATCCATACGAAACCCTCTTTCCTAAGGAAGTTGCCCTATGGCACTCGGTAAATATTGTTAATAAAATTGTAGCAATTATTTGTTTTCTTAATATGAAGGAATTTTTAAAAAATAGTTAATAAACGTAAAGAAACCTTAATGATATTCCTCATTTTTCTGCAAATACTGACGAAAGAAAGCGAGTGGGGGAGTTAATAGAGAAGAAAAAGGGGGAGGAAAAACACAACACGATCAAGTTTAATCCTAGTGTGTTTCTTAATGTAACTTTGTATAAAAGAAAATCAATTAAACTTACACCCTAAAAGCGATGATACAATTTGGACAATAAAAACGCGAAATCGGACAATAAAATTTTAAATCGGACAATAAAAACCTAAATTTGGCTAATAAAACATCGTTCAGACAAAAAAACGTCGCTCTCTTACTTAAAGTTTTATGACAAGACTGCTTCAATGTCTTTATCTCCTATATTTCTGACTAGTTTCATAGCTTAAATAGCAGTTATTCCTTTAACTGCATATATATCGAATTATTTAGTTAAATATTGGCTAAAGGGACTAGATAAAAAAGCGTAGAGATGTTGGTGGTAATTTCATAATTGAGTAAATGGGGCGTTCGTTGAAGAAAAAAACGTAAGGGAAAGGAAGGTTTTGTTAAATCTTTATGTTAAAACTCCCTTACCCATAATGATTTACTCAGTTTACTTTTTCTGCAAACTTTTATAGTACTGTCCTTTTTCCACATATTCTCTACGAATGCGGGCCATGTCTTTACGATCTTCTTCTGTTAGTTCACGTACCACTTTTGCAGGGCGTCCGAACGCAAGACTGTTGGGTGGAATGACTTTTCCTTGGGGAACGAGACTTCCAGCACCGATAAAAGCTCCTTCACCGACTTCTGCTCCATCAAGTACAATCGATCCCATTCCGATAAGTGCATTTTTGCGTAGAATACAACTATGTAAAATCACTTGATGACCTACTGTAACGTCATTTTCAATAATAAGGGGATTGTTTGGGCTTTGATGCAGAACTGAATTATCTTGTACATTGACTCGGTCACCAATGATGGTAGGGGCTACATCACCACGGATGACGGAGTTAAACCAAATGCTCGTTTCCTCTCCAATTTTCACATCACCCGTAACTGTAACAAAGTCTGCGATAAATGCTGACTCGGCAATATCTGGTGTTTTACCGTTATATGGATAGATCAAAGAAAACAACTCCTTTTAAACTAATAAATGATAAAAAGATTTAAGATGACAATGAGGCGAAGATCTGACATAAATATAATAAACACCATCATATCTCCTGATACAATACGTTTAGTTTAGCAAATGCTGGGGGAAAAAAATAGAGAGAAAGGGGATTAATATGTGGAAATGGGAATGTAGTCAACAACCAAAAGGGGTTATCGTAATCGTACATGGAGCCGGGGAGCACCATGGCAGATACGGCTGGTTAAGAAAACAGTGGCAGGAGGCTGGCTTTCATATCGTGATGGGAGACTTGCCTGGACAAGGAAAAACGCGAGGGAAACGTGGCCATATTGATTCGTTTAATCAATATATTGAGACGGTATATGAATGGTATAAAGAAGCTGCATTATATGGTTTACCTATTTATTTGCTAGGTCATAGTATGGGGGGGCTCGTTTCCATTCGTACGTTAATGGAAAAGAAAATGGATTTACATGGGGTCATCTTGTCATCCCCGTTATTAAGGTTAGCGGAAGAACCACCTAAATATAAGACGATGACTTCGAAGGCATTGCATCGACTATTACCGAGTGTTACTGCACCATCAGGGTTGAAGACACATCTCGTGACTAGAAATGCAGAGATCCGAGAAGCGTATATGATGGATGAATTACGAGTAACTAAAGTTTCTTTACGATGGTATCAAGAAATTGTAAAAGCAATGGCAATTGCTAAAAAGAAGGTAAATAAATTTCCAAATGTTCCACTTCTTTTAATACAAGCTAGTGACGATCATATTGTAGATAATGAAGCTTCTAGGTTTTGGTATGATGAGTTAAAAATTGCGGAGAAATGGTTTAAGGAATGGGATGGGATGTACCATGAGCTATTCAATGAACCTGAACGAGACGACGTTTTTCAATATGCCAAACTATTTGCTGAGCTTCACCTTTGATTGGGTGAGGCTTTTTCAAACGATAAGTGAAATATTATAAGGCGAATTTTGCCAAAGATCTATCGCTCAAGTTGTTTCAGGCTAGTAAACAAAGTCCAAAGCAGGACAGTTGTTGCTTTCTATGGGTGCAATGAGATATTCAGGCACCTTCGCATTTCCACGGGTCAATAGATTTGGATAATAAAAACGGGTATGATAAAGTACTATTATTAAAAGGAAGAAACTGGTGAGGGGGGTTAATTTGAAAATTCCTAGTCAGCCTTGGACGTTGATGTACAGTGTTTATCGGAATGTAATACCGACCGTTCATCGTTATTTAGAGGAATGGAAAGAAAAAGCGGATGCTATTCCGAATCCAGAACTAAGAAAACAAGCATTGATGAGTATAGAGTCAAAGACTTTTCATTGTGAGGGTGGCGGTATATACGGCTTATTGGCAGGGCCAGAAGTAAATAAAATTATTAAGTTTATCGTTGCGTATCAAACCATTAGTGATTACTTAGATAACCTATGTGATCGTAGTACATCTTTAGATCCTGAAGACTTCCGTGCGCTTCATCAATCTATGGTTCACGCTTTAACACCTGGGACTGAGCCAGTAAACTATTATCGATTGAGAGAAGAACAGGACGATGGTGGTTACTTAAGTAGCTTAGTGTTTACGTGCCAGCAAGTCTTAAAGCAGCTACCGTCCTTTGAAAAGGCTCAGCCTGTCATGCTAGAGCTTTGTCAATATTACTGTGACCTTCAAGTTTACAAACATGTTAAACAAGAGGACCGTGTCCCGCTTCTCGAAGACTGGTTTACCCAACATAAAGACAAGGTTCCAGAAATGTCATGGTTTGAGTTTTCTGCTTGTGCAGGTTCGACTTTAGGGATCTTTTGTCTTGCGGCTTATGCAACGAATGAAGGTCTTACGGAAGAGACGGTTCAACGAGTGAGAGATGGTTATTTTCCTTATGTACAAGGGTTACATATATTGCTAGATTATTTTATTGATCAGGAGGAAGATCGGGTCGGCGGAGACTTAAATTTTTGTTTTTACTATGAAAGTGAGGAAGAACTCATTTCGCGTTTTCGTCATTTTGTAAAACAAGCAGAGTCGAGTATTGACCAACTCCCTAATCGAAACTTTCATTACTTGATTAATAAAGGTTTAGTTGCAATTTACCTAGCAGATGAGAAGGTACAAGGGCAAAAGAAGGTCAAGGATACAGCCAAGAAGTTTATTAGACTTGGCGGCATGGCTACACTTTTCTTCTATTTAAATAGTTGGGTCTACCGTCGAGGAAGTAAGTGATGAACTAGAGAGTTGCTGGACGATTGTTTACAGTAGGGTGATGATCAGTAAAAAAAGAGAAACGGCTAATTATACCGATTCATTTTAACAGACTGAAATACCGTCCTTTGAGTCTGCTAAAATTGAATATAAAAAAATGCCGCATTGGGGTTATAATCCAATGTGGCTTTGTTGTCTAGCTGTCTTATTAGAAAAAGGGAACATCAAATCGTATGTACTTACAATGTTTCCTTTTCAAAATAAATGAGGAGCTTTCGGTTTATTTTGAATCTAGTTGCATTTTAGGAAGATGTATAACCATCGATGACTATTTCTAACTTACCTGTTTCAGGACAAATAACTAATCCGTGGACCGGTGTATTCTGTGGTAGCAGTGGATGTTTTCTAACCATCTCAACACTATGCATTACACTTTCTTCTACCTTAGAAAAGCCTTTAAGCCATTCGTTCACATTAATACCCGCAAAGGCGACCGTTTCGACTTTCTCCATTGAGACACCGCGATCTTCGGCTTTAGACAGAACGCTAGAAGACTCTAATCCAGCCATTCCGCAGCCATGGTGACCGATGATACATACTTCTTGGGCTTGTAACTCGTAAAGTGCCACAATTATACTTCTCATAATACTGCCAAATGGGTGGCTAATTACCGCTCCGGCATTTTTAATAATTTTTGCATCCCCATTTTTTAAGTTCATTGCACGAGGTAATAATTCTGTAAGGCGAGTATCCATACAAGTTAAAATTACTAACTTTTTATTTGGAAACTTCGTCGTTTGGTATTCTTCGTACTTTTTTTCTTCTACAAACGTCTCGTTATAATCAAGGATGGTCTGTAATATTGTCATAGGTTTCTCCCCCCGCTAATTCATTAACTGGTCTCTATCTCTAATTTTCTGACTTTTTATGATAACTATAGTTTTATGACACCTTCACAGACTTGTCAACCGTTTGAAAAATAAAAAATAATGTAATTTACCTTTTTTCAATCGCGACAATAAATGGGGGATTATTTTTTTGATTAATAAATTCGTATTTTAGTACATGAGCGTCTTCTTGATTTAGTTGTTCTGCGTAATGTAAAACGGCAGCTTTTTCAAGTTTTCCTTGTTCATGACCGTGATAGATTACAAGTACAATTATGCCGCCTGCATCCAACATACGAAAGAGCTGTTCAATAGATGCTAGTGTTGAATCAGGCTTCGTTACAATTTCTTTGTCACCGCCGGGTAAATACCCTAAATTAAAGATCGCTCCTTTTATTTTTCCTTGGTGATTTTCTGGGATGCAATCCGTTAAGTGGTCATGACTTTTATGAAGAAGAGTTACTTGTTTTTCCACATCATGGTCTTGTATTCTCTTTTTGGTTTTTTCAATCGCCTTTTCTTGAATATCAAAAGAATAGACGTGGCCATTTTCTCCGACTCGTTTAGCTAAGAATAATGTGTCGTGACCATTTCCTGCCGTACAATCAATAGCAATGTCACCACTGTGAACCACTTTTTCTAGTAGTATTCTGGCATAAGGAAGAATTCCATCTACATTCATTCCATTTCAACTTCCTTTCGGTACAACTTTCCTTGCCATGTGTCACGGCGTTTGAGTTCAGCTTCAATGGCATTGAGGACATCCCATTTTTTTAGGCTCCACATCGGTCCGATCACCATGTCGGCTGGTCCGTCTCCTGTTAAACGATGAATAATGACGTGAGGCGGGAGCATTTCGATTTGGTCGACGACGAGGTTGATGTATTCATCGAAATCCATAAACTGGACAAGTCCTTTTTCATATTGTTTAACCATTGGCGTTTTTTTCATTAAATGAAGCAAGTGAATTTTAATTCCTTGGATGTCTAATTTACAAACTTCTTCTACCGTTTGCTTCATCATTTCAGTCGTCTCTAAAGGCAACCCATTAATGATGTGAGCACATACCCGGATGCCATGCTTTCTAAGTTTATTTACACCATCGATATAACATTGATAGTCATGTGCGCGGTTTATTAAGAGACCGGTGCGTTCATGAACGGTTTGTAGGCCAAGTTCAACCCATAAATAAGTTCGTTCGTTTAATTCAGCTAAATAGTCAACAACGTCATCAGGCAAGCAGTCTGGGCGAGTGGCGATCGAAAGCCCGACCACACCTTCTTGTTGTAAAATAATTTCAAACATTTCTCTAAGCTCGCTAACAGGTGCATACGTATTACTGTATGCCTGAAAATAGCCGATATATTTACCACTCTTCCATTTCCGGTGCATACGTTCTTTAATCGTATGAAACTGTGTGACTAAATCGTCTTTTCGATCACCGGCAAAATCACCAGAACCGCGATCACTGCAAAACGTACAGCCGCCACTGGCTACCTTACCATCACGGTTAGGGCAGTCAAAGCCAGCATCGAGTGGTATTTTAAACACCTTTTCACCGAATTGTTGTCTTAAATGGTAGTTCCAAGAATGGTACCTTTTGTCACCGAAACGTAGAGGAACAGGTTGATGTTGTTTAATCTCCATATATATCACCTTTAGTTGGTTATAAGTTACTGTTACTTCATCATCCTATCACAAACGAACAAGAAACTCGAACGGTTGAAATAGAGAAGTTTGAAAAGTTGGAGGGTCCTAATTGTAAGGTTTATTTTCGGTGTTTACCGCTTAATATCGGATTATAGTTAGGGTGCTGATGCGGCATTTGTTGCAGCGTTCTCCAACTGGTGCTATAGGTTTTTATTTTTGGGGCACTGAGAGGACGTTATTTTAGAAAAAATGACCACAATTAATCATTTGTGGCACTGAGAGGCCCTTATTCCCTTAAAATTAAGCAAAAACATCATGAAATTTAGTAAATAAGGGCTTCTGAGGTCCCTAAGAAGTCAAATTAGCAATTTTTTAAAGAAATAAGGGCCTGTGGAGTCCGCTAAATCTTCGTCGTCAAGGTCCTTCCCTGCATAACTAATGTTGATGAAGTGCATGAGAGTAAGCGGAGTCAGCGAGCCTGAGCCAATGGCACCTCCAGCTAGAAAACATTTAAACACTTATACGTTCTTTTCCATTGAAAAAGCATTGCTATTTTGATTGTTATCTTTTACTATTTCTTTAGAGAGACGAAATAAGAGGAGAGTCATATAATGCCTAAAGCAATTTGGTTACTTGTTATTGGTATGGTTATCAATGTAACAGGTGCTTCTTTCATTTGGCCGTTAAACACGATTTATTTACATCAAGAGTTAGGCCAACCATTATCTGTTGCTGGATTCGTATTAATGATGAATGCAGGTGCTGGTGTCATTGGAAATCTCATTGGGGGAACTTTGTTTGATCGAATAGGTGGTTATAAAACGGTCATCTATGGAATTGCGATTACGATCATCAGTGCCTTTATTCTTGCCTATAACCACACCTTTATGTGGTATGTAGCCCTTTTAGTAGGGATTGGTTTTGGTGCTGGGATGACGTTTCCTGCCCTCTATGCAATGGCTGGAACCGCATGGCCTGAAGGAGGAAGAAAAGCCTTCAATGCAATGTACGTTGCCCAAAATGTTGGTGTTGCTTTAGGAACAGCATTAGCTGGTGTTGTTGCTTCTATAAAGATCGATTATATTTTTATTTCTAATGGAATTGTCTACTGTTTATTTTTATTTTTGGCTATTTTCGGTTTTAGACAAATAGAAGCGAACCGAACGGTGTCACACGCTACTACTTCAAATGTGTTTGAACAAAAGAAACACTTTTCGTTCAGTCGACCGTTTATAGCCCTACTTATTGTATTATCGGGGTACTTTATTTGTTGGTTAGCCTATGTACAGTGGCAGTCGAATATTTCTGTATATACTCAACAACTGGGAATATCATTAAAGCAATATAGTATATTATGGACGATAAATGGGGCCATGATCGTACTATTTCAACCGGTTATTGCTTTCTTCGTTCGAAGATGGGTGCATACATTAAAAGCACAAATATACACAGGGTTAGTTATATTTATTATTTCCTTTTTTGTTCTGTCGCAAGCACAAGTGTTTACAATGTTTATTGCGGCGATGATCATCTTAACGATTGGTGAAATGTTTATTTGGCCAGCGATTCCTACGATCGCTCATAAGCTCGCTCCTGAAGGTAAAGCCGGTTTTTATCAAGGTGTTGTTAACAGTGTAGCGACAGGTGGAAGAATGATGGGACCATTTATAGGAGGACTGATTGCTGAAGCTTTTGGTATGGTCATTCTTTTCTATGCAATCATGGGATTATTCTGTTTTGCATTCATATCAACTGCCGTATATGATCGAATATTAAAAGAAAAAACAGCTGCTGAACCTACGGCCAAACATTCTATTCAGTCTTAATTGTATAAAAAGAGTATGTTTCTAGTGGATTTTGGCAAAAATGGTCTTGACAGAAAATCGACATATTCATACAATAGCAAGTATATTGACTTTATAGAATTGAAATAATCGCTAATAACGATGAAGAGGAATAGTAGTGACGTATCTCGTAATTAGAGAATTGACGGTTGGTGAAAGTCAATCGATGATACCCATGAACTCGCCTCCAAGTTGCAGAAGTGAACGAAGAGTAGCTACTGCCGTCCGCCGCGTTAAGGTTACTAAAGTGAGTGTAAACTTAAGTTTATGCTAATTTGGGTGGTACCGCGGGAAATTTTACTTTGTGATCAACCTCTCGTCCCTAACGATAACGCTAGGGATGGGAGGTTTTTTTATTGGTCAGAAGTAAAATTTTCATACATTATGTTTTATGAAAGCTTAATGTAAAACTAATACATATTAAACTAAACATAACATTCAATTGGAGGAAAAATAATGTCTTTTCAACATCAAGTAATCGAAAAAAAATGGCAACAGTATTGGGAAGGAAATAAAACGTTTAAAACGTTAGATGAGCTAGAGAAAAAGAAATTTTACGCACTAGATATGTTTCCATATCCGTCTGGTGCAGGTCTTCACGTGGGACACCCGGAAGGTTATACAGCTACAGACATATTATCAAGAATGAAGCGTATGCAAGGATATAATGTATTACATCCAATGGGGTGGGACGCTTTTGGACTTCCTGCAGAACAGTATGCACTTGATACAGGTAAACACCCGCGTGATTTTACGCAACAAAATATTAATAACTTTAGAAGACAAATTAAATCTCTAGGCTTTTCATATGATTGGGATCGTGAAGTAGATACGACAGACCCGAATTACTATAAGTGGACACAGTGGATCTTCATCCAACTCTATAAAAAAGGATTGGCCTATGTAGATGAAGTAGCTGTAAACTGGTGTCCTGCTTTAGGAACAGTGCTTGCGAATGAAGAAGTCATTGACGGGAAAAGTGAACGTGGGGGACACCCTGTAGAACGCCGTCCAATGAAGCAATGGGTGCTGAAGATTACAGAATATGCGGACCGCCTATTAGAAGATTTAGAGGAATTAGATTGGCCTGAAAGCATTAAAGACATGCAACGTAACTGGATTGGGAAATCAGAAGGGGCAGAAGTGACGTTCACGATTGACGGTCACGATGAGTCTATTACGGTATTTACAACGCGTCCTGATACGTTATTTGGTGCAACGTATATGGTATTAGCGCCAGAACACAAATTCATTGACTTAATTACGACACCAGAACAAAAAGAAGCAATTGAAGCTTACAAGAAGAAAGTAGCTACCAAAAGTGATCTTGAGCGTACAGAGCTTTCTAAAGAAAAAACAGGTGTATTTACTGGTGCTTATGCCATTAACCCTGTAAATGGCGAGAAGTTGCCGATTTGGATTGCAGATTATGTTCTCGTTAGCTACGGAACAGGTGCGATTATGGCGGTTCCTGGACATGATGAAAGAGATTATGAGTTTGCCAAAGAATTTAACCTGCAAATTAAAGAAGTGGTAGCTGGTGGTAACATTGAAGAAGAAGCATATACTGGAGACGGTCCTCATATCAATTCAGGCTTCCTTGATGGATTAAATAAAGAAGAAGCTATTAGCCAAATGCTTGAATGGCTTGAAAAAGAAGGGAAAGGGACGAAGAAAATTACGTACCGTCTGCGTGACTGGTTATTTAGTCGTCAACGTTATTGGGGTGAGCCAATTCCAATTATTCATTGGGAAGATGGGACAATGACTCCTGTAGCTGAAGAAGAGTTACCGTTAGTTCTTCCAGAGATGGATGAAATCAGGCCTTCTGGAACAGGTGAATCGCCATTAGCTAATGCAAAGGATTGGTTAGAAGTCGTTTGTCCTGAGACAGGGAAAAAAGGACGTCGTGAAACAAATACAATGCCTCAATGGGCAGGAAGCTGCTGGTACTACTTACGTTATATTGATCCAAAAAATAATGAACAGCTTGCAGACCCTGAAAAAGTAAACCACTGGCTTCCAGTTGATATTTATATCGGTGGAGCAGAGCACGCGGTCCTTCATTTACTGTACGCACGTTTCTGGCATAAAGTTCTTTATGATATTGGGGTTGTTCCAACAAAAGAGCCATTCCAAAAGTTATATAACCAAGGCATGATTCTTGGTGAAAACAATGAAAAGATGAGTAAATCAAAAGGAAATGTGGTAAACCCCGATGATATTATTGTGAGCCATGGGGCTGACACACTTCGTCTCTATGAAATGTTTATGGGGCCACTTGATGCATCCATTGCTTGGTCTGAAAATGGCTTAGATGGTGCGCGTCGTTTCTTAGATCGTATTTGGAGATTGTTTATTGATGAAGCGACTGGCGAACTCAACACAATAATCACCGATGAAGAAGGGACAGAAGTTTTAACACGTACGTATCATCAAACTGTTAAAAAAGTAAGTGAAGACTTTGAAGGCTTACGCTTTAACGTTGGTATATCACAATTAATGGTCTTCATTAACGAAGCCTATAAGCAAGAGCAATTACCGAAATCATTAATGGAAGGCTTTGTGAAGCTCATATCTCCAGTCGCTCCTCATTTGGCTGAAGAATTATGGCAAAAGCTTGGGCATCAAGGAACACTAGCTTACGAAGCATGGCCAACATACGATGAGAAGTATTTGGTCGAAGATGAAATTGAAATTGTTGTTCAAGTAAACGGGAAAGTAAAAGCAAAATTAGTCATTCCGAAAGATGCAAATAAAGAACAAATGGAAGAACTGGCACGAGCGGATGAAAAAGTAGCAGAAGCAATCGAAGGGAAAACGGTTCGTAAAGTAATTGCCGTTCCTGGGAAGTTAGTAAATATTGTAGCAAATTAAGATAAATGAGCAAAACATTATTATAATAAAATGTTTTGCTCGTTTTCATTTTTAAAAACTAAATAGTAGGTGGCACGAAGGATTGTGGATGACCGTGAATAATGTGCATAAGTCTGTGAATAGACTATGCAGTTATCCACAAAAAGCTAGAAAAGACGATAAAACCAACATTTAATTCTAAACATTTATTCGTTTACTTATTAACAACCTGTGAATAAATATGATTAGAAATAAAGATTTAGTATATAAATATAGTTAATCTGAAAAATTAGCTTATACCAGTAATGAAAAATATGTAACTATTTTTAGTGAAAACTTTGTCTAATATAGTCAGATTATTTCGATTTATAGTTGACTTATTAGCAGATTTTTCTTAAAATTTAAAATAACTGACCGGTCGGTCGGTCGGTAAAGATAGAAATGGATAGGGGAGGAATAAAAATCATGATGAATGTTCCATTAACGATAAGTTCGATGTTAGAGCGCGCTGAGAACTTTTTTCCTAAGAAGGGTGTCGTATCAAGGACTTTATCTAAGACTCATCGATTAAATTATAAAGAAATTGGTGAAAGAACTCGCAGGTTAGCAAGTTCTCTTGAAAGACTTGGAATAAAAGAGGGGGACAAGGTTGCAACATTTGCATGGAATCAACATCGTCACCTTGAGACGTATTTTGCTGTTCCGAGTTTAGGTGCAGTTCTTCATATGGTGAATATTCGTTTATCTGAAGAACATATCTCGTATATCATCAACCATGCGAATGATCGTATACTACTGATTGACGAGGACTTATTGCCGATTATTGAAAGTGTGAAAGATGAACTAAAGACTGTAGAAGCTTTTATACTAATGACAGATCAGGAAGAACTACCAGAAACAACATTAGAGCCTCTATATTCCTACGAGGATTTAATTAACCAAGGTGACAAAGATTTTCAATTTAGAAAAGACATTGATGAAAATACTCCGGCAGGTATGTGTTATACTTCGGCCACGACTGGAAACCCCAAAGGAGTACTATACAGTCATCGTGCTCTAACTCTACATAGTATGATGCTTGGTATGGCAGATACGTTAGCGCTTTCTGAAAGTGATGTTTGTATGCCGCTCGTTCCAATGTTCCATGTTAATGCATGGGGATTACCGTATGCTTCTGCTTGGTATGGTACACAGCTAGTCTTACCTGGACCAAATTTCACCCCTGAAGTGATTACTGAATTAATTGAGAACGAAAAGGTTACTATTACAGCCGGTGTACCAACCATATGGCTTGGCGTCTTAAATTTACTAGAAAAAGAGAAACGTGAAATGAGTAGTTTAAGAGCTGTTATATGCGGTGGGTCAGCTGCACCAATGTCCATGATTAAAAAATATGAAGAGGATTACGGGATACCATTTATGCATGCATATGGTATGACGGAAACAACACCAATTGTAGCTTTATCTCGTATTAAGAGTTATCAGCAAGAATTAAGCAACGAAGAGAAACTTGAAATTCGATCAAAACAAGGGTTGTTTGTTCCAGGTGTTGAAATGAAAATTGTTAATGAACAGGGACCAGTTGAGTGGGATGGAAAAGACATGGGTGAGCTCTTATTAAGAGGGAATTGGATCGCTGATAGTTATTTTGAAGATGACAGAACGATTGATACATTTAAAGATGGTTGGCTTCATACTGGTGATATCGCTACAATTGATGAGGAAGGAACCCTTAAGCTTGTAGACCGAACAAAAGACTTAATTAAGAGCGGTGGAGAATGGATCTCTTCTGTTGATTTAGAAAATGCTTTAATGGCACATGAAGGAGTTTTTGAAGCTGCTGTAGTAGCTGTCCCTAGTGAAAAGTGGTTAGAACGTCCTGTTGCTTGTGTCGTTTTAAAGCCGGAATACAAGGATAAAGTTACAGAAAAAGATATCATTGAATTTTTGACACCTAAATTTGCAAAGTGGTGGCTTCCTGATAAAGTATTATTTATCGATGAAATTCCAAAGACAACCGTTGGGAAGTTTTTAAAACGTGAGTTGCGCAGTCAACTTGAAGAAAAAATGAGTGTATCCTGATTAATATCTTAGACAATAAAATAAAAAATCCGAAATTTAATAGTGAATTTAATACCGGCACCAGCATGAACAAATCATAAAAAAAATCGGTACATTAGGGAATAATCCCCTATTCTTTTCAAACATTTTAACTGAAAATTTTATATTTTTATTAAATTATAAATCATAGGAACTTAGAGGTTTATAATAGGGGGCTTACTATGCTAAAAAAACGTGAATATGGCGGTATACAGCCAGGTGTAAAGTGGGGGCCTTTTACACTGAGGTTACCTGGTGTACATGTACCAATTACTTGGTCTGAAGTTATTCAAGGAGGTTTTCTATCGTTAGCGACAGGTGGAGCACTTGTCCCCCTAATGATGCAATATTTTGATATTCCTTTTGGTGTCGCATGGTCGATTGTATCTATTCAACTCTTTTGGGTATGGACTCAATCATTTTTATTCGGGGATGCTTATGCTGCAGGTTGGATCACGCCTGCATTACCATTAATATTAGTATTTTTAGGAAGCTTTACTCCAGGTGCTGAGGCTGTTCAAGCCATGATAGCTATCACCTTAGTTGTTTCAACCTTGTTCCTTTTCTTTGGTATAACGGGTTTAGGAGCGAGGTTTAATAAGCTAATACCAACAACTTTAAAGGCAGGTATAATAATGGGGGCTGCGATTGCAGCGTTTCAATCTGAACTTACACGAGTTCAAACATTACCTATTACGTTGATTACATCTTGGATTGTTGTATTAGTTATTATGTTTTCAATCCCATTTAATAAGTTACCAAATACAAAGGCAAAAGTAATAGTTACATCAAATGCTATATTAATGGGGTTTGTTGCTGCGAGTATAGCAGGTATCCTTTCTGGAGAATTAAAATTCGAGATAGAATGGGGTATTTTTGTTCCACAATTTGGAGAATTATTAGCAGCGACTTCACCTTGGGGTGTAGGGTTTCCAACTTGGTCAGTGATCGTAGCTGCTATTCCTATTTCAATCATGGTCTACATTCTCGTATTCGGTGACCTTCTTGTAGCAGATACGTTATTAAAGGATGCTTCGAAGGCTCGACCTGATGAAAAGATAGATGTAAACCATACACGTACACATTTTGCGTTAGTTTTCCGTAACATTGGACAACTATTCACGGGTGGAGTACTTATACCATTGCATGGACCTATGTGGACAGGTATCCAAGTATATATTTTAGAGCGGTATAAGAAAAGTAGAACAGCACTGGATACGATTTTCTCAGGACCAGTTAACTGGTATTGGTTATCTTTACCTTTAGCCTTCTTTACACCAATGATAGGTATTATGATTCCGTTGTTACCTGTAGCATTATCGCTTACTCTTCTTTTAACTGGTTTTGCTTGTGCTTATGTTGCAATGTCAATGGTATCTAACAATACATCAAGAGGGTTAGTTCTTGGTATTGGTCTTTTAACAGCTGTTCAAGGTCCTGCGTGGGGAATTGGAGCAGGTATCATATTGTACATCTTACTAATTGGTAAGGAGCCAAAAGAGACTGAATTAGTTTCTGAAGAGAAATCTGCATAAAAAAAGTTTTAGAAAAAGGTGATTTAAAATGGAAGCGGTTTATATTGTTGAAGGAGCAAGAACAGCATTTGGAACTTTTGGAGGAGCATTTAAAGACGTTTCAGATATTGATTTAGGAGTTACAGCTAGTCGAGAAGCGATGAAACGTAGCCACATATCTCCTGAACAAATCGACCATGTGTTTTTTGGTAACGTTATTCATACCAATCAATCCTCTTCATATCTTGCTAGGTATATCGGATTAAAATCTGGAGTTCCTCATGGAGCTCCAGCCTTATCTGTCAATCGATTATGTGGTTCAGGATTACAAGCAATTGTTTCTGGAGCACAGCAAATTATGTTAGGTGATGGTAGAACAGCTTTAGTTGGCGGAGCAGAAAACATGAGTCAATCACCGCACGTATTAAGAGATACACGCTTCGGAAGTAAGTTACAAGCACCAAAAATTGATGACATGCTTTGGGCAACTTTGACAGATCATCATGCTGGATGCGGTATGGGTGTGACTGCAGAAAATTTGGCTGAAAAATATAACATTAGTAGAGAAGAACAGGATGAATTTTCAGTACGTTCACATGAATTAGCTGCTAATGCGCGTGAAAATGGACGTTTTGATCAAGAAATTGTCCCCGTTTCTTTAAAAGTAAGAAAAAAAGAAGTGGTTGTAGATAAAGACGAACATATTAAAGGTGATACAACGGTTGAAAAATTAGGTAAGCTAAATGCAGCATTTAAAAAAGAGGGAACGGTTACAGCTGGAAATGCAAGCGGTATTAATGACGGTGCAGCTGCAGTCACTTTAGCTAGTGAAACCTTTATTAAAGAAAGGAATATTAAGCCATTAGCTAAAATTGTTTCATGGGGTATTGCAGGAGTTGATCCTGCTTATATGGGAATAGGTCCAGTTCCAGCTAGTAAAATTGCATTACAGAAAGCTAGTTTAACGATCCAAGATATAGATTTAATCGAAATCAATGAGGCGTTTGCAGCTCAATATCTAGCGGTTGAAAAAGAATTAGGGTTAGATCGTCAGAAAGCAAATGTTAACGGTGGCGCAATTGCACTAGGGCATCCTGTCGGGGCTAGTGGAGCTCGAATTGTATATTCATTGGCGAAAGAATTAAAGCTTCAAAATAAGAAATACGGTCTAGCGTCACTTTGTATAGGTGGCGGACAAGGCATTTCACTTATTATAGAATCAATATAACTGAGGAGGAGAAATAATGGGATTTAAAAAAGTAGTAGTTGCGATTGATGGTTCAAAGCATAGTTATCTTGCTTTAAAAAAGGCGGTAGAACATGTAAAAGATGTTTCGGGGCAATTAACGGTTATTCACATTGTTCCGGATACAGGTTCAGCACCTATTATTATTGGTGATTTTTCAACAGCTCAATATGATTACAAAAAGAAACTGAAAGAAGTAAAGAAAGAAGAAGCTGAACAAATAATTAACCGTGCAAAACAAGAAGTGCAAGAAAATGGAGGTACTTCTCAATATTACATTCTTGAAGGTGACCCGGCAAATTCTATTTGTCAGTTTTCAGAAAAAGAAAACGTTGATTTAATCATTATTGGAAGTCGTGGACTTGGTAGTTTCAAAGAAATGGTGTTAGGAAGTGTTAGTCATAAAGTTGCACAAACTTCTTCAATACCTGTTATGATTATTAAATAATGTTTCTATAGGGTGACTCATAAGATCAGATCACTGTGCCTTTCGTCTTGCATTCTGAGGCCAGGATATTTATGAGTCACCTTTCTATATATTGATCTTAATGAAGGGCAGCTAAGTATATTTTGCAAGTTGAACAATTGCTATAAAAATACGAATTGAATGGGGAGAATGCAGATGAAGTTAGACCATCAACTATTATCTATTTTAGAATCTCTTCATGATGCAGTAATTGTTGTTCTCACTGATTATACAGTAGCATATGTGAACAAAGCATACACTGAACAATTTAATGTGCCTAAAGAAAAAATTATCGGCAGAAACTTACATAAAATAGAAGAAAATTCTAGAATTATTGAAGTCTTAAAAAGCGGTGAGCCACTTATTAATGATTGCAGTTATGTCCACTCTCTAAAAAAAGATGTCTGTGCAAATATCACACCATTAATAGAAAAAGGTAAGATGACTGGTGTTGTTACCATTATGAGAGATATTAGTGAAGTGACTAACCTACAGGAAGAACTGAACCGTTATAAGATGTATTCATCGGAGCTAAGAAAACAATTAGATCAAAAGAATTTTTCCTTGTTACACAGTAATGTCTATAAAATGAAGACAGTCGTTTCTCTAGCTAAAAAAGTGGCTGCAACGGATGCCACGATTATGTTATACGGTGAAAGTGGAGTAGGAAAAGAAGTTTTTGCAAAAGCCATTCACGAAGCGAGTACAAGACATAGTAAGCCCTTTATTCCAATAAATATCGCTTCAATACCGGATGCTTTATTTGAAAGTGAATTGTTTGGGTTTGAGGAAGGGTCATTTACAGGGTCTAGAAAAGGTGGCAAAAAAGGATTGATTGAGTTAGCTAGTGGTGGTACGTTATTTTTAGATGAAATTGGAGAAATGTCGTTAAATGTACAAGCGAAGCTCCTACGCGTTATCCAAGAACGTTCGTTTAACAAGGTTGGTGGGACGAAAGCCGTTCCAATGGATATTCGTATTATTTGTGCAACGAATCGAAATTTAAGTGAAGAAATAAAAAAAGGGACTTTCCGAGAAGATCTATATTACAGGATTAATGTCGTTCCAATTACAATTCCTCCTCTTCGAGATAGAAAAGAAGATATACCGTTTATAATAGATAACCTATTACGTGAATTGAAATCCAAATATGGAAAGCACGTAATAGTAGACGAAGAGATTATAGAGGTGTTGATGGAATATCGTTGGCCAGGAAATGTAAGAGAATTATTTAACGTGTTAGAACATATGGTTGCGGTATGTTCTAAATCTCATTTTGAACTCGAAGATATTCCAGATTACATTCGAGAAGGAACAGAAAGTAAACTCGCAGATCCTCATATACTGCAAAGAGAATATGTCGATAAGAAAAACACAAATTATCAACTGAATGAAGTGTTAGAAAACACAGAGAGAAATCTTATTGAGAAAGTGATTAAGGTAAGTAAAAATCGTTCAGATGCGATTAAAACACTAGGAATCAGCAGAAAAGCCTTTTATTCCAAACTTAAAAAATACGATATGTTATAACAAACATACAACTTTGATTACCCTCTTCTATTATTCTGTAAAATTGGCACGTTACTTGCATATATACTGTTAAATAGATTTTTAATAAAAGCAAGGAGGCATATATATGAAAGTTCTAATTCAGAGAATGGAAGATGGAGATGCAAAAATTACTTACCAAGAAACAGCAGGTTTAGCAATTATTAGTTTAAGTCGTCCTCGTTCAAAAAATGCCCTAACGAGCAATATGTGGACACAATTATCAGAGATTGGGGCAAAAATTTTAGATAATCCGAAAAATAAGGTTGTAATATTGAGGGGAGCTGGAGAACAGTTTACTGCAGGATCAGATATTAAGGAATTTCATGAGATGTCTGTAGAGGAAGCGGAAGCGTCATTTCTCCTTATGGAAAGAGCTATTTCTACATTTGAACGATTACCTTTACCGACAATTGGTGTCATCAATGGACCAGCGATGGGAGCTGGGTTAGAGTTAGCACTAGCCTGTGATATTAGAATAGGATCAAATTTTACCAAGATGGGGATTCCGGTAGGAAGGTTAGGAATTACCTTAAATAATAAATTTGCTCAAAGGCTAGTTAGTTTAATTGGTCCAAGTCGAACAAAGGATCTTGTATACACAGGTAGAATTTATGATGCTGAAGAATGTAAAAGTTTAGGTTTAATTAATTATTTAATACAGGAGGAAAAACTTGACCGTTATGCTATTCGGTTGGGGAAACTAGTTGCTTCCCAGTCTCCCGCATCCCTTAAAGCAATTAAACGTTCTGTTGCAAATTGTGTAAACAGTGTCGAAGAATTATGGCAGGAAGAAACCCCTTTTGTGGATCGGAATGATTTTCCAGAAGGTGTAGCTTCTTTTGTAGAAAAAAGGCGACCAAACTTTAAGAGAAGAATCTAGTAAAGCAAGATGCGCCATTAGAGACATGAATTTACTATACGTTACTTAACGATGTGAACATGAATTGAATAAACTTCAACATGTAAATAATCTTGAAAAGCTTGGTGAATTTTTTGTTGAATCAGTTCTCCAATCTCTTGAATTGGTTGTTGTATTGGATGATTGAGACTGATAGATACCTCAACAGAAGGTAGTGCTGTCATTTGAACATGGACGTAATGACACTGTTTAACTTGAGTGATATGTTCACATTCATATAAGGCTATGGAGTTTAATACTTTATTTGAAATTTGAATGGAGTTCCGATCAAAATCGGGGTAGACGACGGTTGTTTCTCCAATGATTTCTTCTTTTTGTGATATTATTTTCATTCCTTGTTTAATTAATCGCTTAAAGAAACTTTGCTCAACTTGAATGTGTGGGACTGGGATCACGTGTTTTCCTTGTGTTAACCGAACGTACTGAGCCATCTTAATTTCTTTAGAAGACCTTACTTCAGTTACATCGAATAGGTGATCAATTTCTCCTAATTCAAGTGCAGAACAAATAGAGTGGACCATTCTTGGTGAAGTGCCAATGATTAATATTTTTGAAATATGATATTTCTTTATGGCATTCTGAACCTCTTTCTGATGGTCTTTGAAGTAAAAAGTAGCTCTTTTAACAGCTGTAATATAATTCTTTTCGAACTTTGCGGAAGTACCGGCTATTTTTTTACCATTATAAATTAATAGACCATCATCTATAATTGCAGGAATTTTTTTAGTATAGGCAAATGCAAGGGCACTTGTACTTTTTCCAGTACCACTTGGACCACTAAGTGCATAAACCAACATGTTATCAGCTCCTTGACTAGTTTAAATGGATGCAACTTCACATTAAAAAGACTGAAAAATTAGGATTATTTTAAGATTTTGATTTTTAAATATTATACTTAAGCTGTAATAAAAGGGCAACTTCGTGCGACTGCTATTTTGTGTTCCTTTAAGAAACAGTTGTTTCCTATAGAAACATGCAATGTTTCTATAGGAAACAACTATATAAATGATAAATGGATAATCCAAGAAAAAAGAGTGAATAGGATAGTTGCAAAAATTGGCACAATTTTTGCAACTATAAAGAGTGAAGATTATTTAATTAATTTAGGAGGGGTATACAATGGTAAAAGTAAAATATGAGGTAGAAAATCAAATTGGAACAATCACAATTGATTCACCTCCAGTAAATGCGTTAGAAAAGCAAGTACTAGAAGAACTTTCAGAAATTGTAAATAAAATTAATGAAGATGTTAACGTGATTATTATTACTGGAGGAGGCAATAAAGCGTTTGTTGCTGGTGCAGACATTAAAGATTTTCCTAACTTGACAAAGGAGACAGGGGTAGAGCTCGTAAAGAAAGGCCAACAAATCTTTCAACAAATCGCAGATCTCGAACAGCCTGTCATTGCCGCAATTGATGGGTTTACACTTGGCGGTGGGTTAGAGTTAGCTCTTGCGTGTGACTTTAGAATTGCAACAAGTCGCTCGCAATTCGGTTTACCAGAAGTGAAGCTAGGAATATTACCAGGATATGGAGGGACGCAAAGGTTACCACGTTTAATCGGTAGTGGAAAAGCAAAACAGCTTATCTTCTCGGGTGAATTCCTTTCAGCTGAAGAGGCATATAAAGTTGGAATTATTGAAGAAGTAACAGAAGAATCAGCATTGAATGAGGCTAGAAAATGGGCTGAGAAAATTTCGAAAAGAGGTCCATTAGCTGTGAGAGCTGCAAAAAAAGCAGTAAATGAAGGACTTGATCAATCATTAGAAGAAGGATTGCATACGGAAGCTACATATTTCGGTACGCTATGTGAGACTGAAGATAAAAATGAAGGTGTAGCTGCTTTCTTTGAGAAAAGAGAACCTAATTTTACAAGAAAATAAGAATTAGAACTATACAATAATTGAGGAGGAGAAATTAGATGAAAAATATTGGTGTAATTGGTTTTGGGACGATGGGATCAGGTATTGTTCAAGTTTGTGTAGAAGCGGGGTACGTTGTAAAGGCTGTTGAGCAAGAAGAGGCATTTTTTGAAAGAGGATTAAAACAAATCAATAAAAATTGGAAGCGTGCAGTTGAGAAGGGGAAGATTACGGAAGGACAAGTTGAAGAGTATCAAAGTCGACTAGTTACGTCAACAAATTGGCAGGATCTAGCAACAGTGGATTGTGTCATCGAAGCTGTAAATGAAAATATGGAATTGAAGAAAGAAATCTTCAAGAGGCTAGATAAGATTGTAGGTGCTGAAACATTAATCGTCAGCAATACGTCAGGATTAAGTATTACGGAAATGGCGAGTGTTCTAGAGGACCCTAGTCGCGTAATGGGATTCCATTTCTTTAATCCCGTGCCAGTTATGAAATTAGTAGAGTTAATTCGTGGATATGATACGACAGAAGCAACATATGAAAAATCAAAAACTTTAGTAGAGTCTTTAGGAAAACAAGCAATTGATGTTAAAGAAGCACCGTTGTTTGCTGTTAACCGCATTTTAGTACCAATGATTAATGAAGCAATCTTTGTTTTACAAGAAGGAATTGCAAGTGCTGAAGACATTGATACAGGAATGAAATTAGGCGCTAATCATCCGATCGGACCGTTAGCATTAGCTGATTTAATTGGACTTGATACGTTATTATTCGTACAGGATTCTCTATATGAAGAAACACAAGATTCAAAATACCGTGCAGCACCTTTATTACGAAAACTTGTAAGAGCAGGTCACCTGGGTAGAAAAACGGGCAGAGGCTTTTACGAGTACTAAGATACACGAGAGTGATTAATTAGAAATTGGGGGAGAATGAATGAGTTATTTTGAATTATCGAAAGAGCATCAGCAAATTAAACAAGAGATTCATAGATTAGCTCAAGAAAAGATTAAGCCACGTGCGTTGGAAATTGATGAAGAAGCACAGTATCCTTGGGATATATTGAAGCTTGTATCTGAATACGGTTATATCGGAGCGAATATGCCTGAAGAATATGGTGGGGCCGGGTTAGATCTACTTAGCTTTTGTACGATAGTAGAAGAAATTGCACGTGTGTGTGCATCTTCTTCACAGGTCGTTGTGGTCCAAGAGCTTGGGGCGTTGCCGATAATCATTAGCGGAAGTCATGAGTTAAAGCAACGTTTTCTCCCAGATGTTGCTTCAGGCAAAAAGGTAATTGCTTATGCGTTAACAGAGCCTGGCGCTGGTTCTGATGTAAAAAGCTTAAAGACACGTGCGGTAAAAGACGGAGACAGTTATATTCTTGACGGCCAAAAAATGTTCATCAGTAATGGTGGGGTTGCCGATTTATACACTGTATTTGCGCAAACAGAAAATGGTATATCAGCATTTGTCGTTGAAAAAGAAACTCCAGGCTTTGAAGTCGGCAAGTTAGAAAAGAAAATGGGAATTAAAGGATCGCCAACAGCTCAACTTTTCTTTGAAAACTGTCGTGTTCCAGCTGAAAATATGATCGGCGCTGAAGGTGAAGGTTGGATGGCGGCTATGAAAACTTTTGACAAGTCGCGACCGACCGTTGCTGCTCAAGCGCTTGGCATCGCTCAAGGTGCTTTAGATGCTGCATTAGAGTATGTACAAGAAAGAGAACAGTTCGGTAAGTCGATTGCCTCCTTCCAAGGTGTACAATTCATGTTAGCGGATATGGCGACACAAGTAGAAGCTGCCCGAGGTCTCGTATATCGTGCAGCAGCAAAAGTAAATGATTTAACGGCAACCGGTAAAAATCCAGAACTTACGCAAGCGTCATCGATGGCCAAAATGTTCGCTTCTGATGTAGCGATGAAAGTTACGACAGATGCCGTCCAATTGTTAGGTGGGTATGGTTACATTCAGGAGTACAATGTAGAGCGAATGATGAGAGACGCTAAGATTACTCAAATTTATGAAGGTACAAACCAGATTCAACGTTTAGTTGTCGCGAGAAATTTGTTAGGAGGGAAATAAATGAAACTATTATTTATTCATGGTGCTGGCGGTTCAAGTAGTAAGTGGCGGAAAATGGCTGAACATTTCAATGGTGTTTCGTTTGAGAGTATCGACCTACCAGGACACGGGTCTAACCAAGAAGTGATCGCTGAGTCAGTTGAAGACTATGCTAAACGCTTATCCGATACGATTACAGAAGACGTTATTGTTGTAGGTCATTCAATGGGCGGAATGGTAGGTATTGAACTAGCTGCAATCAACCCTCATGTGAAAGGTCTCGTATTAGCTGCATCTTTTTACGAACTACCTGTCCACCCGAAAATTATTGGCCAACTAGAAATGGGGCAATTTCCGGAATTTCTTTTCTTAGCTTCATATAGCAAAGCGACAGATGAAAGTCTAATGACTGAAGAGAAGGCAGAACTAGATCAAACGCCAGTAACAATTGCTTTAAATGATTTTAAAGCGTGTGATCAATATAAAAATGGAAAAACAACGATTTCTCAATTGGCAGTTCCTATTTTAGCTCTTTATGGTGATGAGGATAAATTACTACCTCCAAATGCACAAACAGAAATTGCAAATGCTAATAAAAATGTCCAGTTAGAAGTCATTTCAGGTGCTGGGCATTACGTTCAACTAGAGAAGCCAAAACAGTTTGCACAACAAATTGAAGCTTTTTGTGATCAAGTCAAAAAAGCAGTAAACGTCAAATAAACATGAGGAGCGATTTATTGTGTTGTATATCAATGGAAACTGGAAACAACCAGAAAGCGGAAACACTTTTTCTTCGTTTAACCCAGCTACCGGTGAAGTGCTAGACACGGTTGCAAATGGGACAGCTGAAGATGCTCTGAATGCGATCCATGCAGCTGAAAATGCATTTGAAGCATGGTCTTCACTAACTGCTTATGAACGTTCTAACTATCTTTATAAAGCCTATGAAATTATGATTGAAAAGAAAGAACAACTAGCAGTTATGATGTCAAAAGAGCAAGGTAAGCCATTGAAAGCAGCAAGAAATGAAGTCCAATATGGCGCAGATTTTCTCTTATTGTATGCAGAAGAAGCGAAACGAGTAAACGGTGAGATTTTGCCTTCCCCACGAAAAGACCAACGATTTATGGTGCTACATCAGCCTGTAGGAGTTGTTTGTGCGATTACGCCTTGGAATTATCCGATTTCAATGATTACTAGAAAAATAGCTCCAGCCATTGCAGCTGGTTGTACGGTCGTATTAAAACCTGCAGAACAAACACCGTTATGTGCGGTTGAAATGTTTAAAGTATTTGAAGAAGCTGGTCTTCCTGATGGGGTCGTGAACTTAGTTACAACTGAAAAGCCAGAAGAAATTGGCCACGTATTTTTAACACATAAATCAGTTAAGAAGATTACGTTTACGGGCTCTACAGAAGTAGGGAAATATATTGCTGAACAAGCAGGAAAACAAGTGAAAAGAGTTTCGATGGAGCTTGGCGGCCATGCACCTTTTATCGTTTTCGATGATGCAGATCCTGTTCATGCTGCAAAAGGTGCAACCCTTGTGAAATTTTTAAATACGGGTCAAGCGTGTATAAGTCCAAACCGAATATTTGTCCACAGAAGTATTATTGACAAGTTCACTGAAACATTTGTGGAACGTGTAAGTAAAATGAAAGCAGGAAATGGGCTAGAAGAGGGAATTGCGATCGGCCCACTCGTTGATACGCAAGCACTAGAAAAAGTTCATAACCAAGTAAGTGACGCAACGAGTAAAGGAGCTAAAGTGGCGATTGGTGGTGAGCGTATAATCAGTGAACCTCTTCATAAAGGTACATTCTATTCACCAACTGTATTAACCGGTGTTGATGAATCGATGACTATTTATTATGAAGAAACATTCGGTCCGGTAGCTCCGATCATTCCATTTGACACGGAAGAAGAAGTATTGAAGATGGCGAATGACACAGACTACGGATTAGCTGCGTACGTCTATACAAATGATTTAAAGCGAGCGATGACGATGTTTGAAAAATTGAAGTTCGGAATTATCGGCATAAACGATATTAACCCGACTGCAGCCGCAGCCCCATTTGGAGGTATGAAAGAAAGTGGCCTCGGACGCGAAGGTGGAAAAGAAGGCATTCATGAGTATTTAGAAACAAAACTTGGAGGCTTTTCGATATAAGAAAGAGTGAGGCTGAAACTTCAGCCTCATTTCTTCGTTCATCCACATAAATTTATAAATGATGATGAAAAATTTGAAAAACCTAAATAAAATGTGTCGAAAAACCACTTTTTTTGTGAATAATCATGTGGATAAACAAGGGAATTATCCACAATCCTTTCAATATGTAAGGAAACCGTTAATTTAACGTAAATAATTTATACACAATTTGTGGTTGTGGTTATCCACAGGTTGTGTATAAATTTGTGGTTAACTTACATTTTGCTTGATCCAGCTGAGAAACCAGCTGTATATCCTGTGGAAAAAGCTGCTGTAATGTTATATCCACCTGTATACCCGTGAATATCTAAAACTTCTCCACAAAAATATAAACCATTCTTGAATTTCGATTCCATTGTTTTCGGATGAATTTCCTTTACTGATACACCACCACCTGTAACAAATGCCTTTTCAATGGGTAATGTTCCGTTGACTTCAAAACGAAACTCTTTAATGAATAGAGAGAGAGACCGCAAAGGTTCATTACCAATGTTTGCACAACTCGTCCCTAAATCAATTTCTATTTTTTCTAATAAGAAAGTAAGCATTCGATCAGGTAAGTAGCCTTTTAGGACATTTTTCACTGCTTTTTTCGGCTCATTGTTGATGAGTTTCCTCAATTCTTGAAAAATCTCTTCCCCGGACTTATCAGGAATAAGATCGATGCTCATCACAACAGTGGCGGGTTGTTTTTTTTGCCTTTTTAATTCTTTTACAACGTATTGACTACATCTTAAAGCAATAGGTCCTGAAATTCCAAAGTGAGTGAAAATCATATCCCCTTCATGAGTTTTAATGACTTTTCCTTTTGCATTTAAAACCGAAAGTGCAACGTCTCTTAATGATAGCCCTTGAAGCACTTTATTTTTAATGAAAGTTTCGTTGGATGTAATCGGCACTTCTGTTGGATATAAGTCAGTAATTGTGTGACCTGCTTTTCTTGCCCAAGGGTAACCATCGCCAGTAGAGCCCGTATGTGGGACACTTTTCCCGCCTGTTGCAATGATAACAGCTTGTGCATCAATCGTTTCGCCATTTTCAAGGGTAACCCCAAGCACTTTCTCTTCATCATAACGAACTTCTTTGACCGAGGAATGTGTTTTAATTTTCACTCCAAGATCTTTTACCCTGTCAATGAGTATTCTTACAACGGTAGAAGCTTTATCACTGACAGGGAACATTCTACCTCGGTCTTCTTCTTTTAGTCGAATTCCTAAATTCTCAAAAAATTGAATGATATCTTCATTATTAAAGACGGAAAAAGGACTGTGCATAAAACGCCCGTTTCCAGGAATGTGAGCAATTAAGTCATCAAGTGCCATACGATTGGTCACATTACAGCGACCGCCACCGGAAATGCCAAGCTTTCGGCCGAGCTGATCTCCTTTATCGATTAGAAGGACGGCAGCCCCTTGACTAGCAGCAGCAATGGACGCCATTAAACCAGATGGACCACCGCCAATTACAATTACATCATACATACTTTCATAGCACCTTTCGTTAGGTATTTATAGAGGTAGTTTATCATGGTTATACGTCTGTTGGTAATTGTTTCACTTTTAAAAGAAATTATACTACGAGAGGCGCGTCACAGCTAATTCATACGAAAAAACTTCTCAGGATAAATAGCCATAAAGAATTGCGCTAGCCCTATAGAAAAAAATATTTAAAAACAGGCACCGAATTGGTGCCTGTAAGTTAAGCAAGGTAGGTTGATCTTTGTACATAGATGGTACTCCTATATCTTGATTAGTAAGTGTAGAAAGTACCAACAATAACTAACAAGATAAATAGGACTACGATTAACGCAAAGTCGAATTTGTATGCGCCCATCCTAAACACCTCCTCTAACCTTACTTAGTACAACTTATGCAAAAAGTAACAAATTGCAATAGGTCATATGTGGAAAGTACCAAATGAGATCGTAATATGGTTTAATAACATTGATCTAAAAATAAGAGATTAGTACAATGTAGTAATGGTAGTAAGAAAGGGGCTTTTTCATGTTAACGAAACTAACAATACATACAGCTTCTCGAGATGAAATGATTGATATCACGAATGAAGTACAACAATTTGTAAAAGATGTTGGCGTGAAGGACGGTTTAGTGATGGTTTATTGTCCACATACAACGGCAGGTATTACGATTAATGAAAATGCGGACCCGGATGTTTTGCATGATATGCTCATGCGGTTAGATGAAGTTTATCCTTGGGAACATCCAAAGTATCGTCATATGGAGGGGAATTCAGCTTCTCATTTGAAAGCGAGTACGGTAGGTTCCTCGCAATCTGTCATTATTTTTAGTGGGGATCTCGTATTAGGTCAGTGGCAAGGAATTTACTTTTGCGAATTTGACGGACCAAGAAAAAGAAATTATTTTCTTAAAATCATAAAAGGGTAACTTGATACTTTGTAAAAATAAGGTAGACTGAATATGTTCAGTTCGTTTTAATGACTCAGGAGGACAAAATGTCAGACTCTAAACTTCTCCGTGGCACGATGATATTAACAGCCGCGACGTTTATTTCTAAAATACTTGGCTTAATCTATATTTTCCCGTTTAGTGCAATTGTTGGGCAACAAGGTCTAGCATTGTATGCTTACGGATATTTGCCATATACGGTCATCCTTAGTTTAGCCACAATGGGAGTCCCCTTGGCGGTTTCTAAATTTGTGGCTAAATATAATGCATTGGGAGACTATTATACAGGGAGAAGGTTGTTTCGCTCAGGAATGGTCGTCATGTCCATCACGGGATTTATCGCCTTTTTAATGTTGTTCTTCATGGCTCCTGTTTTGGCTACGTTGATTATAAGAGACCCTAGTGACCTTCAAGGAAACTCGATGGATGATATTATCTTTTCCATCCGAATGGTGAGTACGGCCTTAATTATTGTACCAATCATGTCCGTCATTCGAGGGTATTTCCAAGGCTTTCAATCTATGGGACCGACAGCTATATCCCAAGTTGTTGAACAAATCGTACGAATTATATTTATTTTAAGCTTAACGTTCTTGATTGTTGGAGTTTATCAAGGGGGAATCGGATTAGCCGTTGGATTTGCTACATTCGGTGCATTCGTTGGAGCTTTAGGTGGTCTTGCTGTCCTATTAATTTATTGGTTTAAACGAAAAGAGCTCCTAAATCGCCAAATGAGTGAGAGTACAGTCGATCATCAAATCCCGCTTAAAAGTATGTACCGAGAGCTCATTTCCTATGCTTTACCTTTATCCTTTATTGGGCTTTCCATTCCGTTATATCAAATCATTGACTTATTTACATTTAATAATGCGTTGATTGCTTCAGGGGTTAGTCAAGAGGACGCGGAGGTTGCTTTTGGTGTATTTTCACAATCTGCTCATAAGCTCATATTAATTCCAGTAGCATTAGCGACTGCTTTTTCAATCACTCTTATCCCAACGATTACAAAGTCGTTTATTAATGGTGATGAGGACTTATTACGAAGTCAAATCACACAAACCTATCAGATTATTTTATTCTTAACGATCCCTGCAGCAGTCGGTTTATCGATCTTATCATTTCCGGCTTTTGGTGTCCTGTTTGGACTGGGGGATCTTGAAGTGGGCGGAAGTATTCTTAGATACTACGCACCAATTGCTATATTCTTTTCATTATTTGCGGTTTCTGCCGCGATATTGCAAGGAATGAATAAGCAAAAGTATGCTGTGATCGGATTACTAGTTGCACTCATCGTAAAGCTCTTATCGAATTACTGGGCGATTTATTCATTAGGTGCACTTGGTGGTGTGTTAACAACTTACGCAGGGTACACGATTTCGATTGCCATTAACGTTTGGGCGATTGGCAAGTTTGCTAACTATAATTATCGTTTTATTGTTAAGCGATTTATACTTATATCAATTTTTGTAGCCATCATGGCATTTGTTGTTGTCATCATTAAACATGTACTTGAACTCGTTTTCCCGATGACAAGCTGGACGAATGCATTGATTGTGTTAATTCCGTCGATAGCGACTGGTGGACTCGTTTATTTATTCTTAACGGTGAGGTCACACTTAGCAGGCCAAATTCTTGGTCAGCGCTTTTCTTTCCTGCGCTGGAAGAAAAAAAGAACGGAAACACACTAATCATCTCTAGAGCAGCTAATAAATTTGTCTATAAAAGGGTAAAAGTTCAATGTGCTGTAGCTTGGTTAGGTGAACTTATGGTCCTGTTTACAACATTAACATCTGCTTAAATGAATGCAAATGCTAGGGCAAAGCAATACCCTAGCATTTTGTTTTTTGTTTTCGTGTTAGGAGCTTATAATGTTCTTTGCTTAGAAACCGTCAGCGAAGCCTCCAAAGCCTAGTTGACGCTCTACTCTGCGCAGACGACGGTTTAAACGGTTAATTCTCTCTGTATTTTGTTCAACAGTACGCTCTAGCCTTGCTAAGCGGCGTTCAATATCTCGAGGCGGTGTATGGCCAGGGAAGCCAGTGCCGGGAAACCCTGTACCAGGAAATCCGGGACCAGGTAAGCCAGGTGCTCCAGGCGATGGGAAAAATTGAGGCT
Source organism: Alkalihalobacterium sp. APHAB7 (assembly GCF_048323755.1). Lineage (NCBI taxonomy): Bacteria > Bacillati > Bacillota > Bacilli > Caryophanales > Bacillaceae > Alkalihalobacterium > Alkalihalobacterium sp. APHAB7. The sequence continues at coordinate 117,468 of NZ_JBLWFS010000005.1, read as the reverse complement.
GTTGTCTTTCATCCTGTTGCACATAAGACTGTTGCTGGAATTGGTTTTCGCCTTGCATCATAGGCTGTTGAAATTGACTTTCATCCATCACATAAGGTTGTTGTTGATGTTGTTGATAATAATTATAATTCAATGATCTCTCTCCTTAACTGGGTATTCGTACATTACAGTTTTAGCTTATGTAAAAAGCGGGCGAATGGAATGAGGCAACTGCCTATTTTTCTATAATTCTTGATTAAATCCTCATTTTTACTTATTTTTCTACAATAAGTGCCAGCAAAAGTCTCTTTCTCTTATTTTCGCGGTTTGATATAATTGTACAAGCATGAAAAGTAATCGAATTTCAATTACTACGTTAATGAGCCTTTTGAGGACATAAACTTTGGAGGGGCCATGAAATATTCAATTTCAAAAGACAATGATTGGCTACTCATTGTCGTTACTGCATTGTTATCAATATTTGGGTTGATTATGGTATTTAGCTCAAGTTATGTTTGGGCTCTCTATCAAACTGGGGATTTTTATTTTTTCATTAAGCGACAGTCGATGTGGTTTTTTATGGGTATTTTTGTATTTTTCATTGTTATGCATATCCCCTTTCAACTATATCGAAAATTATCAGCAGTCATTATATTAGGGTCAATCGTTATATTGACTGCCGTTTTATTCTTCGGGCATGAAGTATATGGTGCACAGCGGTGGATTAGAATTGGGCCGTTAAATATCCAGCCATCCGAGTTTGTAAAGTTAGGAATGATTATGTATTTAGCGTCTGTATATAGTAAAAAACAAGCCTATATTGATCAGTTTATTAAAGGTGTTATGCCTCCTTTAATTGTTGTAACGATCGTATTGGCATTAATTGTCAGACAACCTGACTTAGGAACGGCAACGTCAATCCTCCTTGTCACGATATTAATCGTGTTTTTTTCAGGAGCAAAGATTAAGCACCTAATCTTATTAGGTATGTCAGGCGTTGCAGTGTTTGTTATTGCCGTTTTGGCAGCGCCGTATCGGATGAAGCGAATTACCTCTTATCTGGATCCATTTGCAGATGCAGCTGGTGACGGGTACCAAATATTGCAGTCCTATATCGCGATCGCACATGGCGGTTTGTCTGGAGCTGGTCTTGGACAGAGTGTACAAAAGCTTATGTACCTTCCTGAACCACAGACTGATTTTATATTAGCGATCATTTCAGAGGAGTTAGGGTTATTAGGTGTAGCATTTGTTTTTGCTTGTTACACGATTATCTTCTTTAAAGGAGTAATGGCTGGTATTCGTTGTAAAAATCCGTTTGGAAGCTTGTTAGCTTTCGGGATTGTTTTTCAAATTGGGATACAAATTGTTTTTAACGTTGGAGCGGTTTCAGGTTTGCTGCCGATTACAGGTATTCCATTACCATTTATTAGTAATGGGGGGTCATCATTGCTCGTATCGATGATATCGGTAGCGGTTTTAGCAAATATATCAAGACAAAATCGACAACAACGACGGCTCGCTGAAGAAAGTGACGAACGTTTAGGAGCATAGCTCGTTTTATATAGATGGAGGAAATTATGGAAGAACGTAAATCGGGGTTACAGCAGATTGATTATACGTTACTGTTTTTGTTCTTTTTGTTAATGTGTATCAGTTTAATGGCAATTTATAGTGGATCAGGTGGACAGTATACCGCTGATCCTATGCAATTCGTGAAAAGACAAGCTATATGGTTAGTGCCAGGGCTCTTTTTAATGGGCGCTGCAATGATTATTGATTACGATATGTTAAAGAATTTTTCAATTCCTTTATATATACTCGGAATATTACTACTGTTGTGGGTTGAGTTTTTTGGAGTCGTCTTTAATGGCTCACAACGTTGGATTCAAATTGCTGGTCAACGGTTTCAACCGTCTGAGTTTGTAAAAGTCTTCGTCGTTATTGCGTTAGCTCATTTATTATATAAGATTACAAAAGATGGTCGTGAAAAAAGTTTTAAATCAGATTGTATCGTTGTTGCGAAAGTGGTAGCGATAGGTCTGCCGCCATTTTTCCTCATTCTAAAACAACCCGATTTAGGGACTGCTTTAGTCATAGCAAGTATTATGGCCACTATGATTTTAATGTCTGGTGTCGGTTGGAGAATGCTATCCTTACTATTTGTTAGTGTCATTAGTGGTATTGGTTTCTTAGTTTGGTTACACAACAATTACTTTGCGTTATTTAATAAAATTATTAAGAATCACCAGATGGAACGGATCTATGGTTGGCTGTATCCGAATGAGAACGCAGGTAGTTACGGGTATCAGCTAGTTGAGGCTTTAAAAGGAATTGGTTCAGGGGGACTATATGGAAGTGGATTTATGCAAGGGGTTCAATCACAAAGTGAACCTGCCCGCGTTCCAGAACTCCATACTGACTTTATTTTTACAGTAATCGGGGAAGAATTTGGCTTTCTCGGCGCGACCATTTTAATTGTTATTTATTTCTTAATGTTTTATCGAATGATTGTCATTGCTTTTAGTTGTAATAACTTATTTGGAACGTATTTAGTTTCGGGAATTGTAGGATTACTAGTGTTTCAAATATTCCAAAATATCGCTATGACGATAGGGATAATGCCTATTACAGGTCTTGCTTTACCTTTTATCAGTTATGGCGGTAGTGCCCTCATGACAAATATGCTAGCTCTTGGAATCGTTTTAAATGTGAATATGAGAACCAGGCATTATATGTTCCAAACCGAAGAAGTGTAAAAAGAGATGCCCGCACCATTGAATGGATGATATAGTCTAATGCACGTTAGCGCTATATTTCGTCATGAGGTGTGGGTGTTTTTATTCTATTTCCTTTATTGGCCATTTTCCTGAAAACGGGGATAAGATGATCTAAAAGAAAGGCTGTTTTCGTAAACTTTGTTGCTATTCAAAAGCTTCACGCTAAAGCGTGAAGAACCAAGCTTTTTCGCTTGGTTACGGTCTAATAGCTAAAAGCAACATTCTTTTAGAAAAAGGCCAAAAGAAAATACATGTATGTTTAGTTTAGGCGTCATATAGTACGAGTTAGAAGAGGGAGGAGCACATGATTTTATTTATTGGATTTGGTCGGTTAACGCAGTCACTTTTACCCTTTATACAGAGCGAAGAAACCATTTATGTCTTTCATAAAAATCTTCGAGATGAGGACTATTACAATCAATTTAAAGTTCAGTATGCAGGTCCAGATATGTTTTCAAAGGCTAGTCATATTTTTTTAGCATTACCGGCTTCAGCATACAACGATTTTTTTACTCAATATGGTCAATACTTACATAAAGAAGCCATCATCTTTCATATGGCGACTGCCATTATGGAGCAGGAAGTCATCTCATACACGCAAGGCAGTAAAGTAGTACCGTGCAAATGTATCGGTCAAGCGGATCAGATGGTAACAGATAAACGAGGATTACTCATTGTACCAGAAGCCTTTGAACAGGAATTGATGTGGCTCAAATCTTTTTTTTCAAAAGATATGACCTTGCAAACAGGAGAAGAAAAAGACGTGCTTCTCATTAATCAACATGCCACAAAAGCGGCGCTTGAACTCGCAGTATCTATAAAAAAAGAACTACATAAAAAGGGTTTTGTAGAGAAGTGGATCGATCATTCACTTGAAGTAACAGTTAGAGGTGTGATTAAAAGTTATTGCCATCAACAGCTAGGAGGGTTTGGACGGGACCTTCTAAAAGAATTAGAAAAACAAAGTGAGGGGTCAGGAAATGAGAATTGATAAATTGCTAGCTAACGTTGGATTCGGTACAAGGAAAGAAGTGAAAAAGTTACTGAAAACTGGTGTTGTCCATGTAGATGGAGAACCGGTTAAGGACGGTAAATATCATGTAAAACTTGACGAACAGTCTGTTACTGTTCACGGTGAGTCGGTAGAGTATAAGCCATATATTTACTTGATGCTTAATAAGCCTAAAGGAGTTATTTCTGCTACTGAGGACAACCAGCATGAGACCGTCATTGATTTATTAGCCTTTGAACATGCAGTGTACGAACCTTTTCCTGTTGGTAGGCTCGATAAAGATACGGAAGGTTTTCTTATTTTAACGAACGATGGAAAGCTATCACATGAATTGATGTCTCCTAAAAAACACGTGGATAAAACCTATGCAGCGACCGTAAGAGGAGAAGTGACAGAAGAAGATGTGCAGAAGTTTAAAGAAGGGGTCGAACTAGATGATGGCTATGTTACGAAGCCTGGTCATCTCGTAATTCGTGAAGCTGGTCCAATTTCAGAAATTGAGTTAACCATTACTGAAGGTAAATTTCATCAAGTAAAACGGATGTTTCAAGCAGTCGGAAAAAAAGTATTGGAATTAAAACGCATATCAATAGGTCCTCTAGAGCTAGATTCTAATTTGCGTCTTGGGGAATACCGAGAGATGACAGAAGAGGAAATTGAGATATTAAGGAATTCTAAATGAAGAAAACAGCCACTCCAGTGGCTGTTTTCTTATTCAAAGGATCTAAGATACTTTCGTTTTCTTCTTGTTTACGGTCCATTTTCCACGGCTAGGACTAAGTACTAAATCATTATACTCTAAGACGTTCAAGTCTCTCTGGATCGTTCTTTGAGTTATGCCAAACTCTTCAACCAATTCATTCGTTGTGACAGTCCCCCTTTGTTTAATGTAGAGGTAAATCGACTTAATACGAGTCAGCATTCGATCAGTTGAAGCTTTCAAAAAACCACTCCTTGTTATAAATGATCGTCCTTACAACCATTGTATTAAAAAGGGGTAATGATCATTCGTGCCAATTACAGTTATGGCTACATGGTCGAATGAGCAGTGAGTGGACATTAGCCTTTAATATCAATGTTTTGTCCTATCCGGTGAGGGGCTGATGTCATGTTTGAAATCTGAATGAAAAATGATCAATCTTAATCACTGCAAAAGCTGCTTGTGTTGCCATTAAACAGTTTAGTATATTAATACGTAACGTTTGTTGTAATTGACGAACAGTAGCAGCCATCATATGGCTAAAATTCACATCAAATCCCTCTTGTTACTTATTGTACAATAATTCATTTAATTTAGCAAAGCACCGTAATACCATTTTGAAGAAATGAAAGGTTGTGAAGGCAAATTGTCAAGTATTAATTGGAAAAATGAAGTCGAGAAAAGAAAACATGAATTAATCAATGAAACACGAAAACTCCTACAGATACCAAGTGTTTTGGACGAATCTAGTGCAGGAGTAGGACAACCATTTGGTACAGGTATAAACGATGCTCTAAATTTTTTATTAAAAATAGGTAAAGAATGTAACTTTCATGTTAAAAATTTAGACGGTTATGCAGGCTATATTGAATTTGGTCAAGGAGAAGAATCTGTAGGAATACTTTGCCATATTGATGTTGTACCAGAAGGGGAAGGGTGGACTAGTCCTCCTTACGCTGCTGAGATAGTAGACGGCAAAATCATTGCTCGTGGAGCCATTGATGATAAAGGGCCAACAATGGCTGCATTTTACGCAATGAAAATCGTTAAAGAACTAGGGGTACCATTATCTAAAAGAGTGAGAATGATTATAGGAACGGATGAGGAAAGTACGTGGCAATGTGTTGATCATTACTTTAAACATGAAGAAATGCCAACCGTTGGCTTTGCTCCAGATGCCGATTTTCCAATCATTTATGCCGAAAAGGGAATATGCGATATTCAATTAAAGACGACAAAGAATGGTACAGATGATCAATCCTTGCCTTTATTAGTGAGTTTTCAATCAGGTAGAAGAATGAATATGGTTCCTGACCAAGCAACTGCGACAATCCAAGTAAAACAAGAAGACCTTTTACGAATTAAAACGGACTTCAATATATTTTTGAAAGAAAATAATTTGGAAGGACATATAACTGAACAGAATGAAGAATTGATCCTACATATTAAAGGAAAATCCGCTCATGGCATGGAGCCTAAATTAGGTGTAAATGCAGGATTGTATTTAGCTGAATTCCTCAATGGGATTTTAACTGGAGGGGTTGGTAAGCAGTTTACGCAATTTACAGCAGAGTATTTACATAACGAATCTAGAGGCAATCAGTTAGGAGTAGCCTTTACGGATGACGTTACAGGTGACTTAACGGTTAATTGCGGCCTCCTTGTCTATAAAAGAGACAGTGGCGGTAGTTTAGGGTTAAATATTCGTTACCCTGTTACGAATGATGGTGAAAAAATGATTAACAACCTACGATCATTAGCTGAGAAGAAAAAATTTTCTATAACGGTACTTGACCATTCGCCACCTCATCATGTGGATAGTGGGCATTCGCTTATTCAAGTATTGTCTAGAGTATATGAAGAACAAACAGGAGAAAAAGCAGAGCTTCTATCGATTGGCGGCGGTACATATGCGCGCTCATTAGAATCTGGAGTTGCGTTTGGCCCTCTATTTCCGGGCCGTGAAGATGTTGCCCATCAAAAAGACGAGTATATTATGGTTGACGACTTATTGAAGGCAACAGCGATTTATGCTCAAGCTATATTTGAATTAGCAAAAGAATAGATTTTTTTACGAAGCTGGGTGGGTTATTAAATAAAAGCACATATGACTAACCTTCCAACCTGTCTTGTTCACACGATGTGTTGGCGCCGCTTCACTATTATTGGAGTGGATAACCCGTTTAACTAATGAAAGAAGCGGACTCACAGGCCTTTATTAGTGTCAAAATCAGTTTTTGTAAGCTTAAGAGGACTCAGAAGCCCTTATTTGGTAAAATTCATGATGTTTTTGAGCGAAATCAAGTGAATAAGAGCCTCTCAGTCCGTTAGATGCTTCAAAGAGATGATTTTTGTTAAAATAAGGTCCTCTCAGTCCGCAAACTATCAGCTGCAGTAGTATATTTAGAATTCCTTTCTCTTTTCTTTGTATAATGTTGGTGTTGCTAAGGATAATAAGAAAAGTGAGTGTAATCGGCAAGGGGGGGTTTGGGTGAAGACATTTGTATCTACTTTCCTTTTTATAATAATTGGACTTGTTAGTAGCAGTGGTTTGGTGCAAGCTGAGGCTGAGGATTATTACGGTGAAAGTTATTGGAATCCGCAGTCCATTGAAGAGCAATACGAAATAATGGGGTACCAATCGATTCAAGCTGCAGTAAAAAAGTTTGAGAATTTGTATCAAAGAAAGGTAAATCTGCCAAATAAATTACCACCAATCGAAATTACCCATACGTTTGGAATTATTGACTCCTATAGTTATCCGGCAAAATTAGAAATTGAGTATGTAAACGAAAATAAACCCCGAGAACAAATTAAAATGTTTGTTATTCCTGCGCAGCAAGGTATATATAATAAAGCAAAGGTTGCTCGGTTATTTACATTAACAGATGATTCTAAGGCTATTCAATTAAGGGATAGATATCATAATATCTTAATTTTTCATAAAAACGGTTGGGAATACATTCTAGCCAATAGTAAGAGAATCGAGGATCAAGTCTCCATCGATGACTTGATTGAAATGGCGAATTCAATTAAATAAAAAAGGCTAACTCGTACGCTGCTATCCTAACCTTACTGAATGTCATATAAGGGGTAGCGTCATTATGAGTTAGCCTTTCTTGTATGGACTACTTTTTTTCAAAGTCAAATAAATCGGTGGATAAATAGCGTTCACCGGTGTCACAAGCGATTGCTACAACCACATCGTCTGGTGTTAACTTTTTAGCTACTTCTAAAGCTGCAAAACATGCGGCACCAGAAGAAGGACCAACGAGGATCCCTTCTTTTTGGGCTAGCTCAATCGTTGCCCAATACGCATCTTCATCTTCAATTTTTTTAATTTCATTATAAACCTGTTGATTTAAGATCGGTGGAATAAACCCTGGACTTGTCCCGACGAGTTTATGTGGGCCCGGTTTTCCTCCAGATAGTACTGGTGAGCCTGCTGGTTCAACAACATGAACTGTAGCATTTGGGTAAAACTTTTTTAGTTCTTCGCCCGTACCAGTAATCGTTCCACCTGTACCAGAGGCAGCTACAAATGCTGATAAATGTTTGCCGATACTGTCGAGTGCTTCTTTAATCTCTACCGCAGTCGTGTAACGGTGTGCATCAGGGTTTGCGGCATTTTCAAATTGCATAGGGACAAAGCTATTTGGTATTTTTTTTGATAATTCATGAGCTTTATCAATAGCCCCAGGCATTTTTTTATCTCCATCGGTTAACACTACTTCTGCACCATAGGCTTTAAGAATATTAATACGTTCTTGGCTCATCGTATCAGGCATTGTTAAAATCGCACGATAGCCTCTTGCGGCAGCATTCATAGCAAGACCAATTCCAGTGTTACCGCTCGTAGGTTCAATAATCGTTGCTCCAGGCTTCAACAACCCGTCTTTTTCTGCTTGAATAATCATTTGATAAGCAGCACGGTCCTTTACACTTCCACTTGGGTTAAAAAATTCAAGCTTGAGGTAAACGGCTGCACCATTTTTATCTGCAATTCGGTTAAGTTTAACTAAAGGGGTATGACCGATTAATTCCGCAATATTGTTTACAACTCGCATATAGTCACTTCCTTATTTTTATGTTTTCAACAATACTTAGTCTTATTTTATCACAAATAAAAGAATAATTCCTATCAAATAGATTGGATTTAACCACTTACATTTTAGTTAAAGGAATAACAAAAATTGTAACGACAAAATGTGAGAAATTCGTTAAAATATTTAGAGGAAGGTGTATGATAATGAAAACACATTTTTTCTTGGCTATTCCGGTGGTAGGGATTGCAAATCAAAGTTTAATAAACTGGCAGGAACAAAATAAGAATTACTTCTTATTTAAAAAATGGGTGCACCCTCAAGATTTACACATTACGCTTGTCTTTCTAGGACATGTGGAAGACGGCTTGTTACAATGCTTAGGAGATCAGCTTGAGCTAGTCGCAAAACAACAGAGCTCCTTCACATTGAACATTAATGGGTTAGATACTTTTGGTGAAAAAAAACGTCCAAGAATTTTCTGGGCAGGTGTCGATAAAGAAGAACAATTAATTGAATTACAATCGAATGTTGCTAAAACGTGTGCAAGGCTTGGGCTCGAAATTGAAAATCGCCCATACCGCCCGCATATTACGTTAGCAAGGCGGTGGAATGGTGACGATATCTATTCACCAGATAAAGCTAATCAGTCATTTACAAAAAATGATTTAAGCTCATGGAAAGTCGATAAATTTCACTTGTATCAATCGCACATAGGGAAAAGTCCGATGTATGAACCACTTCGTACTTTTTCTTTTTCTGCTGATGCCTAGTCTATCTAGGGGTGTCAGCAGCTCAAGGTATTGAGCATTTCGTACAAACAAAGAGGAGTAGTGTCTCAATTGACTATCTTTCGAACAATTCTTCACGTAGCGATACTATATTTATTTTATTGGGTTGGAGTATGGATCCAACAAACGTTTGATTTATTCATTCCGGGTAGTATCATTGGAATGTTACTTTTATTTGTGTTATTTGCTACAAAAGTCATAAAGCCGAAGTGGATCGAATATGGCACATCATTATTGCTGAGGCATATGCCTTTATTATTTTTACCGGTAACCGTAGGTGTTTTAAATTTTTTAGACGTCTTTTCTGGAAAAGGGTTCTTACTCGTAATTATTGCTTTAATTAGTACCCTAATCGTAATGGTTTGTTCTGGTGCCCTTAGTCAACTTCTGGCAACACGAAAGGAGCAGAAATTATGAATGATTTTTTCTTAGCTCTTTTTTTTATTAGCTTAACAGTTGGTGTTTATTTGGGTGCTAGAATGTTTTATCAAAAATTTCCATATCCATTTACACTACCTTTAGTAGTAGGAACGCTTGTAATGATTGCGATCTTAGTTGTGTTTAGAATTCCGTACGATGCGTATAGTGTAGGCGGGGAATGGATAGAAAGACTTTTAGGTCCCGCAGTAGTTGCACTTGCTTATCCACTATATAAACAGTTAAGTATGTTAAAGAAATATTTTACCTCAATTGTCGTAGGTGTATTCGTTGGGGCGATTATTGGAATTACAAGTGGTTTGCTTTTAGCGAAATGGCTTGGTGTTGAAGAAATGTTAATTTATTCTCTAGTACCGAAGTCTGTTACAACACCTGTAGCAATGGACGTTGCAAAGACGCTGGGTGGGGCACCACCGCTGGCAGCTATATTTGTGATGGTTGCAGGAATTGGAGGAGTTGTATTAGCTCCTTATTTATTTAAGTGGTTTAAGATTAATCATTTTATTGGAAAAGGCATTGGAACAGGGAGTGCTTCGCATGCGATTGGAACAGCAAAAGCTTTAGAGAATAGTGAAGAAGAAGGGGCGGCTAGTTCAGTTGCAATGACTTTAAGTGCAATTGTTGTATCGGTATTAGGCCCTATGCTTGTTTTCCTATTATATTAGTAAAGAGTAACTGGTTCGCAAAAAAATAGTTTAATAGTATGTGTTCAAAAAGGGAGGACAAAAAGATCCAAGAAGTTCGAGGAGGTGCAGTTGCGAGTACCGCAGCGTATGCTATAAATACGTGAGGAACGCAGCAGCAAACCAACGAGCTTCCACAGGATGTGGTGACTTCGACGTTCCCACAGGACGTGGGGCTCTTAGTCGAAGATCATCTACCGCCAGAGATTTTTCCCGGACTTTTTGAACATCCTCTAATAGATAGGCTGTGTGAATACATGTTGTTATTTTTCACACGCTATAACTTAAAGAAGAATAGAAGATAAGTATTACGGAGGTTCATGAATTGGCCCACTTGATCAAGTTAGAAGATTATATTTCTAGATATCAATTTGATATGCAACGTTATCCAACTCAATTTACAAGGATGAAAAAGGAACGTTGGTATTACTTAAAAAATGAATGGGAACAATTGCGATTGCCTAACTCGAATGAAGAAGTTCAACATGTGAATACGGTTGCCGAAGAGGAGTCAACGCAAGCGAACATTTTAAAGTTAACGGTCGAAAAATTTAAAAAATGGAATGTCTTTTTTAAAGATAAAAAGGGAGAAGAAGTAGAGGTAATTGAAATCGCTGGAGAGGAAGAAGATCGAATACCTTTAAAAGCTAAAAACCTTGAACATTTGAAAAGATTATTTCTTGATGATTTATACGAATCGCAAATTATGTGGGCAAGCTCCTCATTACTTGAACGATCTTACTTAAATCCAAAATACAAATACGATCAACAATTACGCTTTTTTGCTCAGCAAATTCCTGATAATTACTTTTTGATGTACTCTCCCGTTTTTTGGATCAAACAAGCACCGGTAGATATGGATATTATCTTAATTACGCCGAGCGAAATTCATTGTATTACGGTTTTAGAAGGAAGTGAACATAGTGTTTTTGAAGCTTCATCGGATCGTTTTTGGGTAGAACTCGTCCATAAAAAAGAAAAAAAAATATTAAGTCCAATTGTAGCTGTTAATAGGATGGCAAGTATAATTAAGGACCTCCTGCAAGAGAACAATTGTGAATTCCCAATTAAAAGAACAGTTCTGGCAAATGACTGTATCATTGATTACAAAGGCCAAGGTTTAAAGGTGGAATTAGTTGATAAACGTACGTTTTCTCAGTGGCATGAAAAACTGAAAAAACATCCTTCTCCTATAAAGAGTCAACAATTAAAAGTTGCTAAACTTTTATTGGACCATTGTCATACTTCGGCTCATGTTCGTCAGAGAATCGAAGACGGTAACACGGATCAAGATCAATCATGATATTAGTTGAAAAATAGAGAATAGATGAATTGAAAATTGGGTATAATTTAATTTTATGAAGAAAAATAGAAAAAGACTGACTGAATGGAGTTATGTTGGTTGAAATAGTGGTTATTTTTGACTTTGAAAAAAAGTTCAGATAACTATGTAGCCCAACAAATACAGTTAGTCTTTTTAAAACGTATAAAAAGGGGAATTTTATGAAACGCGGACATCAAGAGTATCAGAATATATTAGATTTAAGGCAGCAATCATTACTTGTGCGAAGACAATACAATTGGAATGGTCAGGAAGAATATTGTGTAGAGGTTAAAGGTCTTGATGGCTGTGTCGGCCACGGTGATACATATAAAGAGGCAAAGGAAGATTTAATTTTTGCTATTAAGTTGTGGGTAAAGAAAGAAGGCCGAATAGAACTCCTAAGACTAAACGAGAATGAAAAACCATTGTTATATATCGAACCTGCGATGACGGATGAAGAGGTCAATCAAATAAATGTAATCGTAAAAGAATGGAATGAATGAAAGGTCGATTTACTCCATAGAATGGTTAAGAAAATAGCGTTTAACTATTCAGTTCGTGTTACCTTCAGACGTCTTCCGATTTAAGTAAACAACGGCTCGTTCCTATCAAAAAAAGTCTGTACAGCGCGGAAAGGGGCTGCCAACAAAAATTGTGGCAGCCCCTTTCCATCACTTTATGAAAGGCTGTTTTCGTAAACTTTGTTGCTTACGGTCCAAAAGCACGGAGCAACAATCTTTGTAAAAAGAGCCTTATGAAAAGACAATCGTTTTATTTCCATACGTAATGATACGATCTTCGTTATGCCAAGCAACGGCTCGGGCAAAGGTAATCCGTTCTACATCTCGACCAGCTATTTTTAATTGCTCGGCTGTAAATTTGTGATTGACTCGAAGGACATCTTGCTCAATGATCGGCCCTTCATCTAGATCATCTGTTACGTAATGAGCAGTTGCACCAATCAGTTTTACCCCACGATCAAATGCTCGGTCATATGGATTTGCTCCGACAAATGCAGGTAAAAAGGAATGATGAATATTAATGATTTGCTTTGGAAACGCGGCAACAAAGGTTGATGATAAGATTTGCATATATCGAGCCAATGCAATGAAGTCAATATCATATTGTTTCAAAAGTTGTATTTGACGTTGTTCAGTTTCTGCTTTCGTGTCTTTAGTTACGGGTATATGATAAAATGAAATTCCATAAGCTTCAACAGTTTCTCTGAGATCCTGATGATTACTAATTACTAATGGAATATCTACTAATAATTCTCCAGAGCGCCATTTCCATAGTAATTCTAATAAGCAATGATCTTGCTTTGATACAAAAATGGCCATTCTCTTCATACGCTTTTCACTTTCAAGGCGCCATTCCATCGTTAGTCTATCAGCAATAGGTGCAATTCCTTTTTGGATGTTTTCAAACGATTGATCAAAATCTTCTAGATCGAATTCGACTCGCATGTAGAACATGCCGCTTTCTGGATCAGTTGTGTATTGATCGGATTGGACGATATTTGCACCTTCTTCATGTAGAAAAGTAGATATCGTTGATACAATTCCAGGACGATCCGGACATGATATAAGTAATTTTGCACGGTTTTCTGATTTTCTTTGTCTCATCTTTTTCTCCACCCTTAATTTTTTTACCAGTTAGTTTAGAAAATAGTATCATGTTTGTACATAAAAAGAAAATAGTAAAATGATCAATGTCTGAATACCTAATTATTAAGGTTAATAATTAATGGTGGTTGAAAAATAACCAATTTACAGCTTCTGAAATATACTATTAATAAAGAGCAGTTGTGTGAAATAACACTTCACACGATGAGCCCAAAATTAACGGATATCAAAAGCTTAATTTAACATAGCTATTATTAAAGAAAAAGTTTAGGGGGCATGTCTATGAGGGCTTTTCAAGTTCAAAAAGCAGTAATAAAAAAAGTAGACCAAATAACAGTTATCATGTCCTCACCGATTGAACAACAACTAGACTATGATTACTTTAGATTGCGAATGGGGAACAAAGAAATCCCAATTCTTCATGTGAAGCAAACCTCTAGCAATGAAGTGACGTTACAGCTCATGGGTTCTATTGAATTTGGTAAAGACTATACGTTATATATGAAAGATGGCGAGAGTGTTTTTGTTGAAGTAGGTGAGGTCGTTCGGACCAAAGCGTTTGATGATATGTTTTATTATGAGTTAAATGATTTAGGAGCGAATTACTCTAAAGCAGGAACTACATTTAAAGTATGGGCTCCTACTGCAACAGAAGTGAGGCTAGTTATCTTTACTAATTGGCAAGAGGAAAAGGGAATAGAAATTCCAATGGTTCGTAAGCAAAAAGGGGTTTGGAAGTTAACGTTACCTGGAGATCAAGATGGTCTGTTTTATCTTTATAAAGTATGTGTCAATAAGAACTGGCAAGAGGCAGTCGACCCTTATGCTAAAGCCTTAGCCGTAAACGGTTTAAAAGGAGTTGTTATTGACTTAGAGAAAACAAATCCACCTGATTGGCCAATACAATTATTGTTTCACAATCGAGATGAGACGATCATATATGAAGCTCACATACGAGATTTTACGATAGCAACAACGAGTGGTGTAGACAAGAAGGGGAAATATGCAGGTTGGCTAGAAGAGGGAACAACGGGTGTAAATGAAACAGTAACGGGATTAGATTATTTAAAACAGTTAGGTGTCACTCATGTTGAACTTCTACCTATCAATGATTTTGGAAGTGTCGATGAGTTAAAGCTAGATAGCTATAATTGGGGATATGATCCTACCCATTATTTTGCTCCAGAAGGTAGTTATTCAACGGACCCTGCAAACCCTTTTTTACGTGTTAAAGAGGTAAAGCAATTAATTTCTACTTTGCATAAATTTAATCTGCGTGTCATTTTAGATGTCGTATATAATCATGTTTATATTTGGGAAACGAGCGATTTTGAAAAAATAGTTCCCGGCTATTATTTTAGATATCATTCAGATGGACAAATTTCTAATGGAACCGGTGTTGGGAATGACATCGCTTCTGAACGGAAAATGGTTCAAAAATTCATTGTAGACTGTGTCTCTTATTGGGTCGAGGAATATAAGGTCGACGGTTTTCGCTTTGACTTAATGGGGATCTTAGATGTTGAGACTATGGATAAGATCGTGAAACACTTATACCGTCTTAACCCGTCTATCGTTTTGTTAGGAGAGGGTTGGAACTTACCAACTGCCTTTCCGTTTGAAAAGCGAGCCGTGTTAGAGCAGGCAAAAACTTTAGAGAAAGTCAGCTTTTTTAATGACCGTTTTCGTGACCGGTTAAAGGGAAGTAGCTTTAACCATCAAGAGAAAGGTTTTATTAACGGTAATGCTGAAGTGACGGATAGTACGAGAGAGATATTAGCTGGAACGACAGGATTATTTCAACCACAGGATCAACTATTCTTACACCCTCTGCAATCGATTAATTATATTGAATGTCATGATAATCATACATTATGGGATAAGCTTACACTATCGAATGGTGAAGATCCGGAAGAGTATCGGTACAGGATGCACCGGTTAGGAACGTCAATGGTTTTAACGGCTCAAGGTATTCCATTTCTCCATGCTGGTCAAGAGTTTTTTCGGACAAAACATGGTGTAGAAAATAGTTATAATTCGCCAGATTCTATTAATGCATTGAACTGGGAACGTAAAGATAGGTTTAAAGATAATGTGGAGTATGTTAAAGGTTTAATAGCGTTACGCAGGAAACATCCTGCTTTTCGTTTGAACTCTATGGAATTAGTTAAAGCACATATGAAGCCTTTCCCTACCCCACCTCATGTGATAGGTTATATGTTAGATCACTTGGAAGCAATTGATGAATGGGATCGTATCGCTGTTATTCATAACGGCAGCTGGTCAACAATCGAAGTTCGTTTACCATATGATGGTGAATGGCAAGTAGTCGTTGACGATAATAGTGCGGATTTGATACCATTATATTCGGAAAAAGACAGGCAGGTAAAAATTGCCCCAATTAGTACAAAAGTATTGTTTCAGACATAAGGCAGAGCCTGTCAAAATGGCTCTGCTTCATTATTCTGTGAAATTATACATAGGCTAACTCACAAAATTGGGTTATACTGTAGATAACAAATGGTTGGGAAATAACTACAGATGAAATTGAGGGTGAAATGGTTGAAGTTTTCTTTAGGAGACGACTGGCAAGTAACGCCTGCCGGTGGAGCAACAGGAGAAGCGTATATTGCACAGCAGGGTGACCAGAAGCTTTTTTTAAAGCGGAACTCGTCTCCATTTTTAGCCGTTTTATCTGCAGAAGGAATTGTTCCCAAATTGCTTTGGACGAAACGATTAGAAAGCGGAGATGTCATTACTGCGCAACGGTGGGTAAATGGACGTGAATTAAAATCACATGAGATGAATGGTAAGAATGTTGCACAATTATTATCTAAAATTCATCGTTCTAGTGAGTTACTAGAAATGTTTAAACGGATTGGCAATACACCTCTAACTCCACAAATTATTATTGAAAATCTACAAAAGAAGTTATCATTGCTACAATCATATGATGAAGTTTTAGAGCATGGGTTGATCTATTTATTCAAACAAAAAGATAGAGTGGAACATAGTAAATTTGTTGTTTGCCATACTGACGTTAATCATAACAATTGGGTTTTGAGTGAAAATAACGAATTGTACTTGATTGATTGGGATGGGGCTACAGTTGCTGACCCAGCTCTTGATTTAGGGTTATTATTATATTTGTATATATCAGAAAGCCAATGGGAAAGTTGGCTTAGTCAGTATGGGATACCTTTAACACCTGAGTTGCACTTGCGTATGCACTGGTATGTTGTATCACAAACGATGTTTATTATACTTTGGCACATTCAAAGGAACGAACTAGATCAAGTAGAACGTTGGGAAAGATATCTTGTCGAACTGGTTAGTGACAGTTCTAATTAATAACTGTCGATAAGAGAAGAAATAACGTCTAAAACTAGCAAATCATGCAAAATTCCCCAGGAAATATGGGGAATTTTTTTATTTATATTGTCGTTATGCAGTTGGTTTACTCGAAAATTTAATTGTTGTAATAATTTTGGATAACCTCAAAACTAGGTGAGGCTCGTGTTATCAAGAATTTCAATCCATTGATTGACATCTTGATCTACAAAAGGTTGATGGTTATCGACATTTAATTGTTGGATTGACTGTAGTGCTTGTAATAAATTGGGATCATTGTGGCTTTCGGCGATAAGAGATTGGGTAAGACGGTTAATTTGTTCATACTCATCTTTGGTCATGTATTGCTCGGAAGATTGGTTTTTTAAAATATCAGTAAGGAGCCCGAGTTTATCGTAACTGTTCATTGGCATAACGGATACGTCCTTTCAGCATAATATACATAAGTCTAATTATAGAATGCGTTAAGGAATGAATTACTATCCGTTAAATTTCTCTTCCTTTTCGTTGGTCGTAGTCAATCGTAACCGCTTCGCTTCCTTTCATAACAAGGTGAAGCTCCTCGATCCAACGTGTCAAATTTAAATCATTTAATTTAATATGCTCCATTGCGTCTTCACTCTCTTTAATGGTTTTACAATAAGCGAGTATTTCTTGTAATGTTCCCTTGAAGTTTGGATCGATGTCATCCTGAATCATTTTTGAAATTTCTTCCTGTAAATCTTCACACTGTGAAAAAGACGTTGTACCTTTTTCCAGTTGGGATTGTAAAATAGAAATGATAGGTTTTGTATTCACTAGCTTTTTATATGTCATCTTACTCCCTCCTTAATGAGCTATTATATAAATCGAATACCCTAATCAAGATTAAATAAACATTGGAGAATGAATAAGTTATAGGAGTGTCTATACAATTTCATGGAAAGGACATATAATAAAATTTTGAGTTGACTGTCAACACTACCCATTAACAAAGCGTATTTAAAAGGAGTGGAAGCATGCGTTTACGTAATAAACCTTGGGCACAAGATGAAATAAATAATGAACCTTCTATTGTCATTGCTCATCCAGAACAATATAAAGGGAAATGGAATGAGCTGTTTGGCAACAATAACCCTATTCATATCGAAGTGGGAACAGGGAAGGGGCAGTTTTTAACGAGGATGGGACAAGCTAATCCTCAAATAAATTACATTGGAATGGAGAAATATACGAGTGTTATTCATTCCGCTATGGAAAATGTTCGGGATGAAGACGTAGATAATGTAAAACTACTTAATAAGGATGTTTTAAATCTAAGCGATTATTTTGAGGTTGGCGAAATTGGTCTTGTGTACATTAACTTTACTGACCCATGGCCAAAAGCAAGGCATGAAAAAAGGCGGCTTACTTATGAAGGGTTTTTGAAGTTATATGAATCAGTATTAAAGCCTAATGGTGAAATTCATTTTAAAACAGATAACCAAGCGTTATTTGAGTATTCACTTCATAGTTTTTCAAAGTACGGGTTGATTCTTAACAATGTAAGTTTAGATCTTCACAAAAGTGATATGGTAGGAAATATTATGACTGAATACGAAGAAAAATTCTCGTCCAAAGGAATGAGGATTTATAGATGCGAGGCAGTCTATCGTTAAACAGAATTCATTTGATATCAAATACCTAAATATAATTTTTTGTAATGTATCCTTTGGAAATAATGATGTTTCCAGGGGATACATTTTTGTTTATTTAATAAACAATTATAGAAAATTGAGTAATATATAGATTGCAAAACCGGGGTACAAAAACTGGCATGGATGTTGCAACTAGAAACTAAGTTCTTTTTAGTAGGCTCTTTTCTCAAAGATTGTTGCTCCTTGCTTTTGGACCGTAAGCCAAGCGAATGCTTGGCTCTTCACGCATAGCGTGAAGCTTTTGAAAAGCAACAAAGTTTACGAAAAAAGCCTTTTAGTAAAAGGTAGGGAGGTGTGATGAGAAAGTAAACACTATAGTTTTTGTAGCCTTACAGAGTTAAAAGGGCGGCTAGGGTGAAATCATGCTAAGGGTGCAATGCCCCCATCTAAAAAGGAGGAAATGCTAATGACAATTACGGTCGGTCAAATGCTTGATTGGTCAGCACAAAATTATGAAAATAAACTTGCTTTAGTGTACGAAAGAAAACATCAAGAGTGGACATTTTCAGAGTTAGACGAAAAAGTTAATCGCTTCTCGTCATCTCTCCAAAAGTTAGGAGTGAAAAAAGGAGATGTCGTTTCTACCTTTCTTTATAATACGAGTGAATTCGTTATAGCGTTATTTGCAGCAGCGAGGTTAGGTGCAGTTTTTAATCCAATTAATTACCGTTTAACGGCTCATGAACTAAAATACATTTTAACAGATGCGAAATCAAAAGTTCTATTGTATGAAGAAGAGGTTTTAGAAACCGTTGTTAAAACGAGAGAGCTAGGAGTTAATGTTGACAGCTTTGTTTACGTAGATACCGATACCCCCGATTTTAGTGTTAATTTTTATCGGCTATTAGAAGAAGGTGAAGACAGAAGATCAACTAATCTAGTAGATGAAGATGACATTTATATTATGATGTATACGAGTGGGACGACGGGAAGACCAAAAGGGGTACTTCATAAACATCGGGATATGGTACATCACAGTTTTTTAATGATGCAATGTATGGGTTTAACTAAAAATGACATTGGTTTATCGATTGCTCCATTAAACCATACGGCGGAACTCCATACTTCATTTTTACCGAGAGTACAGGTTGGTGCTACTAATATTTTATTACACCATTTCGACTCAACTGAAACCCTTGATGTGTTACAAAAGAACAAAGTAAGTCACTTATTTGCAGCTCCCACAATGGTGAATATGCTATTAAATCATCCAAACTTTGAAAAATATGATCTTTCAGCCCTTCGCTTGCTAGGCTATGGGGGGGCTTCGATGGCTCCTGTGCTTATAAAAGAATTTGAAAAACGCACGAATGCTGGCCTTGTTCAAATGTACGGCACGACTGAGATGGGACCTGTTATGACGGTATTATATGAGGATGAGCAATTATCGAAAGCAGGATCAGCGGGGAAGGCTATACTCACTCATGAAGTAAGGATAGTAAAACCTAATGAGGATGGCACTCCTTCTCATCCAGAAAACCTATGTGAAGTAGGCGAAGTAGGTGAAATCATCGTAAAAGGCCCATGTGTAATGAAAGAATATTACCAAAGGGAAGAAGCTACCAAAAATGCACTAGCATATGGTTGGTATCATACAGGTGATTTAGGTTCTGTTGATGAAGAGGGGTATATTTGGATTAGAGATCGAATCGATCATATGATTGTTTCAGGGGCTGAAAATGTATACCCTCGAGAAGTTGAAGATCGATTAATAGAACATCCCGATGTAGTTGAAGCTACTGTTATCGGTAAGCCAGATCTTAAGTGGGGAAAAATTGTAACCGCTTTCATAGTGGCGAAAAGTGACAGTAATTTAACAGAAGAAGAACTTGATGAATTTTTAATACAAGGAGATAAACTTGCAAAATATAAAAGGCCACGAGAATACCATTTTGTAGATGCTTTACCGAAGACACCAAGTGGTAAAATCCAAAAATTTATTCTGGAAAATCAATTCAGCAATAAAGCAACTTTATAGATGCTAACTTACAGATCGCTAGTCTAATAGAATATAAAAATTAAAGGAGCGACTGCTAAATGGGGTTATATAAAAAGAGGAAAGATGGTAGTGAGCAACCGTATATATTAGGTCCGTTAAAACTAAGGTTACCGTTTATCCATTATAAAATGGAATATCCTGATTGGTTACAAGGTGCTATTCTTTGTGTAGTTCCAATGAGTATTACAGCTGTAATGATGGATACATTAGGAATACCATTTGAACTAGCTATAGCCTTTGTTATCATTAATAACTTCCTTTACTTGCTTCATACCCATTTTGGTGACCCATCTATAGCAGGTTGGATCACTGCAGGTATACCATTATATGTAGGGTTTCTAGCTGGTTTTCCTGAAGGAGAAGCGAGGATTTTAGCATTAATTGCATTGCAGTTAACCGTTGCAGTCATTTTCCTATGTATGGGAATTTTTAAAGGGGCAGATCTTCTTGTAAAGAGAGTTCCAACTTCCTTGAAAGCAGGGATATTACTTGGTGCTGGGTTTGCGGCGCTCTATGGGGAATTTGCAGATGGCGGTCGTGTCTGGACTATGCCTATTACAATCTTACTTGGAGCAGCTTTAGGTTTTTTCATGATGTTTTCAAAAACAGCAGCACCACTTCGTGAACGATATCCATTCTTTAGATATGTAGCACAATTCGGAATTGCAATTCCGT
Source organism: Alkalihalobacterium sp. APHAB7 (assembly GCF_048323755.1). Taxonomy (NCBI): domain Bacteria; kingdom Bacillati; phylum Bacillota; class Bacilli; order Caryophanales; family Bacillaceae; genus Alkalihalobacterium; species Alkalihalobacterium sp. APHAB7. Next base: position 96,392 of record NZ_JBLWFS010000005.1, on the reverse strand, counting down.
TTGCTTTAGCATATTTATTTGGAATTATCATAGGTGAAGTAGGAATGCCACAAATAAGTTGGAGTATTGTTGCACTACCAATTGGTGAAATCGTATCCACCTATAGTATTTTTGGAGTGGGATTCCCTCCATTAGGTTACTTTTTGCAAGCGCTTCCATTAGCAATTGCTGCATACATCATAGCGTTTGGTGATGTTCTAGTAGCAAGTTCCTTATTGAAAAACGCAGATGAAGTTCGAAAAGATGAAAAGGTTATTTTTAGCCCAGCTCGAAACAGTATCATTGTGTCAATTCGGAACTTTATTTCAGGTGTTTTTATGCCATTTCTTCCATTATCAGGTCCGCAATGGACAGGTGGGCAAGCGTTGGTATTAAATCGCTATATGAATAATAGTAGAAAACAAGTTGATAGTTATTGGGGTGGAGCTACAGGGATTTACTGGGGAATGAGTATTGCACTTCTATTAGGACCACTCGTAACGTTATTCCAGCCAGGTATTAATATTGGGATGGCGTTAACAATGTTAATTCAAGGTTATTTATGCGGGTACTTAGCGATGGAAATTTTAAAAGAAAAAGGAACGTTAGAAAAAGGGATCGCTATTATTATTGGAGCTGTGTTAGCTACTCAAGGTGCAGCTTGGGGGCTAGGTGTAGGTATCGTCCTATGGTTGATATTAGAAAAACAATGGGTGAATAAAAAGTCGATTCCACAAGCAGAGGACGAATCAAAGAGTGTATAGGTAATTAATATAGGCACAGCCGTAACGGCACTTAAGCTTGAGATTTTAAAGAAACCAGTAAAATAACACCGAAAAAAGGCTGCGACCCGCAGCCTTTTTCAGTGTCGCTTTTTTGGTAGCAGGTACCTTTAGTGTACTAAAGGTACCTGCTACCATATTTTTTTGCGCCAGAAATTTCCATTGTGTTATTGGTTTACATCTAAAATGGTTCCGGTTTTAGCATCTACGATGAAGTCGTACTGTAGGTTTTCATCATTTTCTGTGGATGCAGTTAACCCACCACGGTATACTGTGTATTCTAGCTGATTTTTGTTCCACGTTTCGGGTATCATATGAATCCAAGAACCTGTTACATTAAATGAGTGAGATAACTTGTTTTTGACTTGTTTTAGTGCTTTCTCAGGTGCAATAAGCTCTTGCCCCATCTTTGAGCGAAGTAAAAGTCCAGCAACGAGTCCAACTCCAATACCAATTGCAAAGCGTTTCATTCCCAAAACAATCCCACCTTCATAATTAGTCGTTTCTTAAAGTATACTTAATTCTTAAGAGATTTCCAAATCAAGACAGTGAAATAACGTACTTGTTGTTACGTTTCACTGGAAAAACAAGTGATCTTTCGGTAAAATAAGCGTGTACATAATATTTTTCGGAACTCGAAAGGAGTCTAGTCATGAACAAAGATACATTAGCTCTTTTTAAAACATTAACAGAATTACCAGGTGCACCAGGGTTTGAACATGAAGTTCGTCGTTTTGTTCGCACTGAGTTAGAAAAGTATTCAGATGAAGTGATCCAAGATAAGTTAGGAAGCATCTTTGGTGTTAAGAAAGGAAATGAAAGCGGACCCAAAGTAATGGTAGCTGGTCATATGGACGAAGTCGGTTTCATGGTCACTTCGATTAATGATAAAGGTCTTATCCGTTTCCAAACGTTAGGCGGTTGGTGGAGTCAAGTATTACTTGCTCAACGCGTTCAAATTATTACAGATAATGGACCGGTTATCGGTGTCGTTGGCTCAACGCCTCCACACTTATTAGAGGATGCTCAACGAAACAAACCAATGAATATCAAGGAAATGTATATCGACATTGGAGCAGATGATAAAGCTGATGCATTGAAAATTGGTGTTAAACCAGGACAGCAAATTGTTCCGATTTGTCCATTCACACCGATGGCAAACGAGAAGAAAATTTTAGCGAAAGCTTGGGATAATCGTTATGGTGTTGGTTTATCCATTGAACTTTTAAAAGAGTTACAAGGAGAACAGCTTCCTAATACACTATATTCTGGTGCCACTGTACAAGAAGAAGTGGGACTAAGAGGGGCCGCTACAGCAGCCAATATGATTCAACCTGATATTTTCTATGCATTAGACGCAAGTCCTGCAAATGATGCAACAGGTGGTAAAGATGCATTCGGACAGTTAGGTAAAGGAGCACTTCTTCGTATCTACGACCGCACGATGGTCACACACCGCGGCGTTCGAGACTTTGTTTTAGACACGGCTGAATCAAATAACATTCCATATCAGTATTTCCTATCTCAAGGCGGAACAGACGCTGGGCGTGTTCATACAAGTAATAATGGAGTACCATCAATTGTTGTTGGAGTATGTTCACGTTATATCCATACACATGCTTCCATTGTACACGTTGATGATTATGCCGCTGCAAAAGAACTATTAACGAAATTAGTTAAAACAACAGATAATAATGTTGTTGAGCAAATTTTAAAAAATAGTTAAAGAAATAAGTTGCGATTTAGTTAGAAAGTTAATATTAAATAATACACAAAACAGAGGTGCAAATCACACGATGGTTGGCACCTCTGTTTCTAATGAGGTGAGAAGATGAATACATATGCTGTAGGGTCTACGAATCCGGCAAAAATTAGTGCGGTCCGTTCGGTTTTTACACAAGATAAGGTAAATACTATAGGAATGGAAGTAGGGTCAGGTGTATCAGCACAGCCGTTTTCAGATCAGGAAACGATGGAAGGTGCCCTGTATCGAGCAAAAGCTTGTTTGGTCAATGAACAGGTTCAGATTGGTTTTGGTTTAGAAGGTGGTGTAACCGAAACAAAAGCTGGACTTATGCTCTGTAATTGGGGGGCGCTAGTCGATCGAAATGGAGAAATTATTGTTGCCAGTGGCGCAAAAATTGTACTGCCGGAACAAATCGCTAGCCAAGTAAGAGCAGGGATAGAGTTAGGTGAGGTCATTGATAGGTATGCTAAAGAGCGAGATGTCCGTAAAAAAGGAGGAGCAATAGGTATTTTAACAAACGGTTGGGTCACCAGAAGCTCGATGTTTGAGCATGTCGTTCATTTATTAGTTGGTCAGTATGAATTTCAAGCAATTAAATAAACTCGGAGAAAAAGGAAGGTTAACTCAACAGCGCTGAGAAGGTCACCATTAAGTTAACCATTACGATATTAGTTTTCAAATACGTAAGCGAGTGCTTTTAAGGCTTGTTCAGGTGTTTCGCATACGACTTGCGCTTTATTTGCTAGTTCTTTTAAAGGGTGGTGGAGTGAAGCAGGACGTACAAGTATTAAAGGCTTGTTTAAGGCTATTGCAGTTGCTGCATCCATCGCACTATTCCATTGGCGGTATTTCTCACCAAATAATGCAATGACGACGTCAGCCTTCTGGAGTAAAATTTGTGTGCGTAAATTGTTTATGCTGGATGCTGCTTCATCTTTCAAAATAGCATCCTGTTGCTTTCCTAAAATTTCCTCACCAATATTATCAGAACGCTCATGGATTTCCATCGGACCTGTAAATTCAATAGGCAGGTCCATCTGTTGGGCCAAATTTTTAATTTCTTCGCGCCAATTGTCGTGAATTTGCCCAGCTAAATATACAGATAACTTCATTTACAATCATCCTCCTTAATAATAGCTAGCTCTATTTTAGCATTCATCGTTATAGGTCGAAACATCGAGAGTAAATTAAAGCCATAATAAGGTAAGGAAATGAGTACTATTTTCATATTAAGCCTAAGGAAGATAGTTGTCGAAAATAGGCTATACTTGTCAATAAAAATCATTTCAATGTATTATAAATATAGGAAAGATTTTAATGAATTGAAAGGGCGATTACGGGTGAAGCCATTATTCTCAATAGTGACTATAGTATCATTTATTCTTTTTATATCAGCATGTCAAATTACCGAAGAAGAAGCGATTGAGACGTCTCAACAAGTCTTTTCTGAACGTTTTGCTTCGGAAGAAATCGTTGAAGTGAATTACGAAGGTGAACAAATCGACTTTTATTTACCGCGAGGAATGGAAGTAACAGAAGAAATCGATTTTAATATTCAGTTAGAAAAAGATAATCAAATCTTTTTATTGTTTTTCATACCGGTTGAACCGTGGGATAGCGAAGTACATTTAATACGAGATCAAGAATTTGAAATCGATGCAGTTGCGTTTGAAGTATTGGAGGCTGAAGATAAGTTAGGTTATTTATCTATTTCTCCAAGTGAAGAAGGATTATATAAGATCATAGTTGGACTGGGTGGTGCTAAAATTACAACGTTATCAGCGGTAGAAAATGCAGTAGAAAGTACTGAAATAATGACTGAGATCTTACATAGTGTACAATATAAAGACTAAAACTAAAGTAAGTGAACTTTAGGAGGAATCAAAATGGGATTTCTAGAGCGAAAGGGAATTGATTTGTCTTGGCGAACCTATGTAATAACCGCATTGAGTTTTATGGCACTTGGTCTATTCTCCTCGTTAATCATCGGTCTGATTATCCGGACTGTTGGGGAACAATTAGCTCGGTTTCAGTTTTTAGGAGCAATCCCACAATTTTTAACTGAAATGGGCGTATTGGCGATGGGACTTATGGGACCTGCTATAGGTGTCGCGGTTGCTTTCGGTTTAAAAGCACCACGTCTTGTCCTTTTTGCAGCTGTGGTCAGCGGTGCTGCTGGTGCTCAGCTAGGTGGTCCTGCAGGTGCGTTTGTCAGTGCACTACTTTCAACAGAGATTGGAAAAATGGTCTCAAAAGAAACAAAGGTAGATATTATTGTAACTCCTTTTGTTACAATTGCTGTAGGGTTCTTTGTAGCCAACTTTATAGGTCCGGCTATTCAATCTGGAATGACCCAATTTGGAAGTTTGGTCATGTGGGCAACGGAACAACAGCCATTTCTCATGGGGATTTTAGTTGCTACACTCATGGGGCTGGCATTAACAGCACCTATTTCTAGTGCGGCGATTGCAATTATGCTAGAACTCGAAGGAATTGCAGCAGGGGCAGCAACGGTGGGTTGTGCCGCTCAAATGGTTGGTTTTGCTGTGAGTAGTTATCGTGAGAATGGTGTTTCGGGGTTAATGGCCTTAGGGATTGGGACTTCCATGCTACAAGTACCTAACGTTGTAAAGAACCCGTTAATTCTCGTTCCACCAACTGTAGCAGGGATTTGCCTCGCACCATTTGCAACTGTTGTTTTTCAAATGGTGAATAACCCAGCTGGTGCTGGTATGGGGACGAGTGGATTTGTAGGGCAAATTATGACGTTTACGGCTATGGGGTTTTCTTGGAATGTCTTTTTTATTATATTATTTTTACATATTCTTGGACCGGCTATTATTAGTCTCATCGTATCTGAATGGTTTAGAAAGATGAATCTAATAAAACTGGGTGATATGAAAATTGAGCAATAAATGATTAAATAGGGGGAATGTAAAATGAAAGATTTACAATCGATGGACATGTTTAATACGGAAATAGCATCAGGCATAAAAGTGGTTATGTTTTCAGCCGATTGGTGTCCAGATTGTCGAGTGATTGAGCCGTTTCTACCAGAAGTAGAAGACAAATTTTCTCAAATTACTTTTTTATATGCAGATCGAGATAAGTTTATTGATTTATGTGCTGAACTGAATGTGTTTGGTATTCCAAGCTTTCTTGCTTATCATAATGGGAAAGAAATTGATCGCTTTGTAAGTAAAGATAGAAAGACTCAGGAAGAAATTGAAACTTTTTTATCAGAAGCATTAAGCAAGTGTTAAGTCCTATATCGTGTTATAATTAGTGCATGATATTAGTTAGGGGGACGTTATATGGACCTTCATATGCTAAGGGAAACTCTTGAAAAGCGTTTAGAGCGACCGGAGTGGACGATTAATTATGATCAAGAGGAAGATCGCCTTCGCATTGAAAACAAAGGTATTCGAAAAGGGGCAAATGTTGCACTTCAGCCACTATTAACAAAGTATGAAAGAGTTAAGGACGAAGCGATCGAAGAAGCGGTTCGATATGTAGAAATTACGTTAACTGCAATGGAACGTGATATTTCATTAGATGGAAGAGAAAAAGAAATTTTCCCTGTAATTCGTGGGACGTCGTTTCCAACAGAAACAAAGGATGGAAAAAAACTAGTTTTTGATGAACACACAGCAGAAACTCGAGTATTCTATTCAGTTGACATGGGAAGTTACTATACACTCATTGATGAGGATATGCTAGAACGAAATAAGTACACTTTAAAAACGATTCGTGAAGTTGCGTTGTTTAATGTGAGATCTTTAACTCATACGTTAAAAGAGGATCAAGTGGCTGAGAATACATTCTACTTTTTAAATACAAATGATGGTTATGATGCAAGCCGTATTTTAGACGAGTCATTGCTAGAAAAAATGAAGCAGAAGGCAAAAGGAACATTAGCTGTAGCTGTACCACATCAGGATGTATTAATTTTTGGAGATATTATAAATGATACAGGCTATGATGTATTAGGCCAAATGGTGTTTCAATTTTTTACACAAGGTCGCAACCCAATTACAGCTCTTCCGTTCATTTATGAAAATGGCGAGCTAGAACCAACGTTTATTTTGGCGCAACGGAAACCCAAACATTAAAAAACGTTGTTAAAAATATGAAAAATGTAATATCTTTGCCAACCACTAGAGATTTCTAGTGGTTTTTGCGTTAAAATGAAAAGACTAGTAAAATATTTTGTTTTGACAAGTACTACCTAAAAAAAAGTAGGTGAAAAAGTGGTTTCCAAACATACAAAATGGTTACGCAAAATCCAAGAGTGGTTTTTGGGTAAAGAAGAGACATACACGGTGGAGCCAAACAAACGCAAACCGCAATATGGCAGATTAGAAGCAGACGACCGATCTTCTGAGATGAGAGTCGTTCATCAATACCCGAAACAAGGAAAGTTTCGATTTCCGGTAATAGACGATGAATCAAGAACAGTCACCCAAGAAAATGATAAATTCAATAACAAGAAAATAACAGAGCGAAAGGTAGAGAAAAAGGGATCAGATCAGCCACAAGAAAAAACAAGAGTAGTTTCTACTTATCAGGGCTTAAGCGAAGAGTATAAAAGTTCAAGCGAAAATAAACGTGAGTTATTCTCAAACAGTAATTTTAAGCCAACATACATTCCTTCTCCTATTTATGGCTTTAAAAAGCGCGAAGAAAAAAGAGTAAGTCCTGACATTGAAAATGCTGATCTTGGACAAGTTTCTAACCAAGAAGTTCTACCGAAATCAAGTGAGATCAACGATGAGCTTAGTAGTAAAGAAGATCACTATCCAAATAAGGAGCATGAGATTGCAGCGACAACAGAAGAGGCAATTGATGTTCAAGATGTCATACTGCTAAAGAATATTTCGAACTTCAAGCCATCTCTTGAACAACTAGATTTTGAGTACAATAATCAGTCTTTGCGTGAGCAAGAGGTAGATCATTCAAGTGCCAATTCTATAAAAGAGGATAATAAGGATCTAATTGAAGAAGAGGTAGCGGTAGCGGAACAAAGGAACGAACTTCAGTATGAACAGGAGTTTGAGAAGAAGGGCATTGAGTTTCCACATGAGCATGAGGTGGAGGAAGTAAAAAGCGACCATTTACATCAACAGGAGATAGAATTAGCCAGCAACGAGTTTACCATTGAAAGAGAGCTAGAAGCAAGAAGCTCAGATTCACATGAACACATAGCACATTCTACAAGTCTTGATCATCTAGATGATCAATTTGATGATCTAGAAGTAATGGAAGAAAATACTGAGTATCCAAATGAACAGCTAAAAGAAGAAAACATAGAGTTGATACGTCAGGAAAAGTCAGAAGCTCGAAAAGAATTTAATCCATCTGTAAATGAAGTAAAAGAAAAAAGTAAAGAGAGAGAAACAAAACAAAGTGAACAGTCTCAAAAACGTATTTTACTTAACAGCCATAAAGAGGAAACGACTCAGCCTGCTGCAAAAACGATTCCTTTTAATGTCCTCATGTTACCTCAAGACCGGATAGAGAAGGAGCGAAAAACTTCATTTGAAGAGAATGTAGTGGAAAAGGAGAGTTATCGATTTCCGCCTATTCAAATGTTGAATATTCCACCGCGTCAAGAAGAGGAAAGCACGGATTGGTTAAATGAACAAGGTGAGATTTTAGAGTCGACGTTACAAAATTTTAATGTGTCAGCAAAAGTGATCCATGTAACGAAAGGGCCATCTGTGACAAGGTTTGAAATTCAGCCGGCACCTGGAGTAAAGGTTAGCAAGATTACGAGTTTAACAGATGACATAAAACTATGTTTAGCTGCAAAAGATATTCGAATGGAAGCACCGATTCCAGGTAAACATGCGATTGGAATTGAAGTGCCTAATTTGAAGAGTGATCCTGTATTTTTGCGTGAAATATTAAGGCGTGGAGAGTTCCAGAGAGGTTCAGCTCTAACGGTAGCATTAGGACTAGATATTTCAGGTCATCCAATCGTTACTAATTTAGCGAAAATGCCTCATGGCTTAGTAGCAGGTGCAACAGGTTCCGGAAAAAGTGTGTGTATCAACTCGATCCTTGTCAGTCTCTTATATAAAGCTACACCTGATCAAGTTAAATTATTGCTCGTTGATCCGAAGATGGTAGAATTAGCACCTTATAACGAATTGCCTCACCTAGTTACACCGGTTATTACAGATGCAAAACAAGCGACGGCTGCCTTAAAGTGGGTTGTCGCTGAAATGGAACGAAGGTATGAATTGTTCTCGCAGCGTGGTGTTCGCGATATTGGCAGATATAATGACCTTTATTCAGAAGATCCTGCAAAGCCTGCTTTACCGTATATTGTTGTAGTCATTGATGAGTTGGCAGATTTAATGATGGTTTCTCCACAAGATGTTGAAGAAGCGATTTGTCGGATTGCTCAAAAAGCAAGAGCTTGTGGAATTCATCTTTTATTAGCGACGCAGCGCCCTTCAGTAGACGTCATTACAGGGTTAATTAAAGCCAATATTCCAACACGTATTGCCTTTTCAGTTTCATCACAAGTGGACTCACGGACGATTATTGATATGAATGGTGCTGAACGATTACTCGGAAAGGGAGATATGCTTTTCCATGAAAACGGGACAGCGAAACCGGTCCGTGTTCAAGGGACATTTGTATCAGATGAAGAGATTGAAAGAGTCATTGAATTTGTTAAAAAACAAAGGCAACCACAATATTTAATTGAGAATGAGCTTTTAAATAAAGTTCAAGAAGTTGAAGGACAGGAAGACGATTTATTTGAAGAAGCTTGCTACTTTGTGATCGAACAAGATGGTGCTTCGGCCTCTAGTTTGCAAAGACGGTTTCGAGTTGGATATAATCGTGCAGCTCGATTAATTGATATGATGGAGGCAAAAGGAATTGTCTCAGAAGCAATGGGAAGTAAGCCGCGAAACATTCTTATAACAGTATCTGAATTTGAAGAGAACATTCTAGCTACTTCAACCGAGTAAAAGTTGTCATGCCTCAACAGGTTTTATATGATAAGAAAAGTGGAAGCACTTGTTTAGCGACGAATAGAGCGTACCCTTCTAGATAAGATAACACTATAACTTGTAGTCAAAGGAATAGATGAATAGTTGTTTTCTATGTTTAACGGACTCAGAGGCTCCTATTTAGCTAAAATCATTAAAAAACAGCATGAATATTAGTAAATAACGTCTTCTGAGTCCGCTAATTTGTGTAAAATTGTATTTTTCGCTGAAATAACGGCCTGTGTGTCCGCTAAATGCAGAATGTAAAAATGCAGTCCTATCAAATTTAAGTGAGCAGATGTTCTCTACCAATAGGATGTCGGCTGCGATAAAATTCTAGGAGTTGTAACTAAAGAAAATACAGTCCTGTACGGATGAGATCCTTTAATCTAGGGAAGTTTATCTATAAATGCTTTTTACAGGAAAGATCCAAGGAGACTAGGAATGAAAGAAATCGAACTCAAGTTACAAGGGAAAATCAAACGACTAACCAACAAAACTTTTAAATTTGATGAGCGTGTAAGAGAAGGCTGGTTTTCTGCCGTCTATTTCTTAAAAACTCGTGAAATTGTCCAAAAACATAAACCGAATAATATAGTTACGATGCAGTTTTTTCAAAAAACCAATGCCGTACTATGCGGGACGGATGAGGTAATTGCATTAATCAAGACTTTTGCAAAAGATCCTGATAGCCTCGAAATTTACTCTCTTAAAGATGGAGATAAAATCAAACCGTTTGAAACGGTATTAACAATTAAAGGTCCTTACCAATACTTTGGATACTTAGAGGGAATTATCGATGGAATCTTTGCACGTAGAACGTCAGTAGCAACTAACGTCTATAATGTCGTAAAATCAGCTAGAAAATCTGGCCGCCAAAAACCAGTTATTTTCATGGGAGATCGTGATGATCATTTTACCCAACAATCTGGGGATGGTTATGCTGCGTATATTGGTGGATCGAAGGCTCAGGCGACGCATGCGATGCATGAATGGTGGGGTAAAAAAGGGATGGGTACGATGCCACATGCATTAATTCAACTTTTTGAAGGGGACGTAGTTGCTGCAACTCATGCCTATAAAGATACTTTTCCAGAAGATGATTTAATGGCACTTGTTGATTATAACAATGACGTAATTACAGATGCACTACGAGTAGCGAGAGAGTTTGGTGAGGAATTAAAAGGGGTTCGTGTTGACACCTCTCGAACGATGGTTGATCAGTACTTTTGTCGCAACCCCAAAGTGATGGGTTCTTTTGACCCGCGAGGAGCCAATCCGGAACTCATTTTTGCTCTTCGTCAAGCACTAGATGAAGAAGGATTTAACCATGTAAATATTATTGCTACTGGTGGATTTACTGCTCAACGCATCGCAGAATACGAAGATTTAAATGTACCAGTTGATATTTATGGCGTCGGGAGTAGCTTATTGAAAATAAACATCGGTTTTACTGGTGATAACGTCATCCTTAACGGAAAAGATGAAGCAAAAGCAGGTAGAAGATACCGAGAAAATCCTAACCTTGAACTTGTAGAATAGTAAAAATTTACTCGGAACATTTGCTGTCATCGCTGACGAAGGTTTCCGTGTCTGAAAAGACCTGTCGAAAGTGACAGGTCTTTTCTAAAAAAAGAGGCATATATTTTTTTGTGGGAAAAGAAATGTGGTCTTTTACCTATTTTTTATGTGTCTGTTCATTTGTTGTTTTTCTAAACCATTGTTTCTGTTATAATAAATCTTTGTATGGCGTATCCTAATTGAAAATATTTATTCCCCAATTTGGCGGAATTTTCATACATAAGTAGTAAGAGCGCTTTTTACTGGAGAAGATATATCATTTATTTGGAGGTTCAGTCAATGACTGTTTACCATTTTATCGGAATTAAAGGGTCGGGAATGAGTGCATTGGCGCAAGTCATGCATGATATGAATTATACGGTGCAAGGTTCAGATGTAGATAAAGAGTTTTTTACACAAAAACCTTTAGAAGACAAAGGTATTAAGATATTACCTTTCAATGCTGAGAATATCGAGGACAATCAGGTCATTATTGCATCAGCAGCCTACAAAGATGATCATGTTGAAATTCAACGTGCCAAGGAGATGGGACTTGACGTATATCCATATCCTACGTTTTTAGGCGAATTTATTAAGAAATTTACAAATATTGCTGTTACTGGTGCGCATGGAAAAACGTCGACGACTGGGCTATTAGCTCATGTTCTTGGAGAGGCCTATCCTACCTCTTTTTTAATTGGTGACGGTACTGGAAAAGGTGCTCAAGATAGTAAATACTTTGTGTTTGAGGCCTGTGAGTATCGCAGACATTTTCTAAACTATACGCCGGATTACTGTATTATGACGAATATCGATTTTGACCATCCGGATTACTTTAAGGATGTCGAAGATGTTTGTGCGGCATTTCAAGAAATGGCCATGCAAGTGAATAAAGCGATAGTGGCTTGTGGTGATGATCCATATTTACAAGAAACTCATGCCAATGTTCCTATCGTATTTTACGGATTTGGAGAACATAATGATTTCCAAGGCCGTAATATCCAAGTCACAGAATCAGGTCTTTCATTCGATGTTTTTGTAAGAAATAACATTTATGGAACATTTACGATTCCAGGTTATGGGAAGCATAATGTATTAAATGCTTTAGCTGTTATTGCTTTATGTCATTATGAAAATGTACCAGTAGATGTTCTCATTGATCACCTAGCAACGTTTCAAGGAGTGAAGCGTAGATTCAGCGAAACATTTTATAATAACCAAGTGTTAATTGATGATTATGCTCATCACCCGACTGAGATTACAGCTACAATTGATGCATCTAGGAGAAAGTATGAGGAAAAGGAAATCGTTGCTGTATTCCAACCCCATACGTTTACTCGGACAAAAGCATTCTTAAATGAGTTTGCTGATAGCCTTAATGAAGCTGATAAGGTTTACTTATGCGATATTTTTGGTTCGGCTCGTGAAGATAAAGGAAGTTTAACGATTAATGACCTTAAGGAATTAATTCCTAATAGTGAAGTTATTGGTGAAGCGGAAGTTGAGAAACTGAAAAGGCACGAAAATGGTGTACTATTATTTATGGGTGCGGGTGACATCCAAAAGTTTCAAAAAGCTTATGAAGATGAAATCAAATAAATTCAAAAAGTAAAGCAGGAGTTAATTTAAGTTAAATCAGCTCCTGCTTTAAACATTTATTTAAGATTTTCTGGATTTAGTGACTCTAATTCTGGAATGACAAATCGGCCATCTTTCCGGATGAGTACATCATCAAAGTAAATTTCACCACCGCCATATTCAGGACGTTGGATCATAACTAAATCCCAGTGGACAGCTGAGTGATTATCATTAAATGCATCGTCATAACATTGCCCAGGTGTAAAGTGGAAACTTCCATCAATTTTCTCATCGAAAAGGATATCTTTCATTGGATGTTGAATGAATGGGTTAACTCCAATCGCGAATTCCCCTACGTAACGAGCGCCTTCATCTGTATCAAGAATTTTGTTAATTCTGTCTGTATCATTTGAAGTGGCCTCGATGATTTTTCCATCTTTAAATGTAAATTGAACATTTTCAAACGTAAAACTTTGATAAGGAGAAGGTGTGTTATAAGAGATTGTACCATTGATGGAATCTCGAACAGGTGCCGTATAAACTTCGCCATCAGGGATGTTCATATTCCCAGCACATTTTACAGCAGGAATATCTTTAATCGAGAAAGTTAAATCTGTTCCTGGTCCTTTGATTTGAACTTTATCCGTTTTGTTCATTAACTCTACAAGAGCGTCCATCGCTTTGTCCATTTTACCGTAATCTAAGTTACAAACATCAAAGTAAAAATCCTCAAAGTTTTCCGTACTCATATTAGCCAATTGAGCCATTGATGAAGAAGGGTAACGCAGTACACACCACTTCGTTTTAGGAACACGAATTTCACGGTGAACTTTGGTTCCTACGGTTTTACTATGTAATGCCATTTTATCAGAAGGAACATCACTTAGCTCTGAAATGTTATTCCCTGCACGTAATCCAATATAAGCATCCATCTCCTTCATAACGTTTGCTTCAAATTGAGCTGTAAGAGACTGTTGTTCTTCAGTCGCATGCATTAATAGGGCACGATCTACTTGATGCTCTTTTAATGTAACGAAAGGTAAGCCTCCAGCAGCATAAGCTTCTTGAACGAGAGCATTAACTAGTTCTTTTTGTAGACCGAAATTTTCTATTAATATTTTTTCGCCTTTTTGAAGACGAACCGAGTAATTAATTAGATTTTTCGCTAATGTCGTAATTCTTGGATCTCGCATAGTTGTATTCCTCCTAAGTTTGATATTCTAATTGTAAACGTTTAATAGCTAATATAATAGCAGTCGTTTCATCAATAGTAAATGATACTTATGCAAAATAGATGGTTGTATGCATAACTTTATAGCTGAAGAACCTTAACTACACATCGATTGATTATGGACTCATTGTTAGTAGGATTGACACATTTTTTATTAGAAAATAGCTAAATAAATGAAGGATTATTACAATATTTGTAGAAGTTCTTACCAAGTCTCCGTTTAAAAAAGCTTCTATGTGGGTAAATAGCATGATGTAGGGAGGTGGCGAATAAACATGATTATCGTATACATAAGTGTAGCAGTTGTAGCATTAGCATTTCTAATTTTAGTTCTTTATCTTGTTCAAACCTTAAAGTCAGCAACGAAAACATTAAATAATGTAGCAGATACTGTTAGTAGTCTAGAAAAGCAATTACAGGGAGTTACGAGAGAGACAGAACATTTGCTTCAGAAGACGAATCGTCTTGCTGATGACATTCATGTAAAGTCTCAGTCTCTTAATACGATGTTTGACTCGATTAAAGATCTTGGTGAGTCCGTGCAGACGGTAAACAATTCATTAAAGAGGGTTTCAAACGAAGTAGCAAGGCAGTCAGAGCAGCAATCTGCACAAGTTGCTCAAGTTGTTCAATGGGGTAATGCTGCTATTGATTTATATTCGAAATGGAAAGAAAAGAAGCAACACCATCCAAACGATGTTAATTCATAAAAGGAGGAATTTGATATGGGAGACATGAATACAAAAGACTTTTTAATTGGTTCATTAATTGGGGGAATTGTAGGTGCTTCTGCAGCACTTCTTTTAGCACCTAAATCGGGGAAAGAGCTTAGAAGTAATATTAATGAACAAGCTCAAATGGCTAAAGACAAAACGACTAAATTTACAAATACTGCCTATGAGAGAAGCAATGAGTGGGCAACACTTGCAAAAGAAAAGTCCTCTAATCTTGCAAAAACAGTTACAGAACAATCTTCTCAAGTAGTGGATAAAGTGAAAGAAGTTACAAAGAATATTAAAAGTGATGTAGCAGATGCCCAAAGCTCTGCAGAAGATTTAGTAGCAGACGTTACTGATCAAGTTGAAGATAGTGCGGAAAACTTAAAAGAAAGTATTCAACAAGAAGTCAGCAACTTGCACGATACGATTACAGAGGAAACAGAAAAGCGTAAAGATGCAGTAGAGCAAGCATAAAAGGAGAAATTAAAGATGCAGAAAGTAAATACAACTGATGAGTTTACAGCGTTATTAAATGAACACAGTAAGTTATTCTTACTAAAAAATAGTACGACTTGTCCTGTTAGTCATGAAGCTTATAAGGAATTTTCTAAATTTGCAGAAGAACAGGAGGGGGCATTCTTTTACTTAAATGTACAAGAAGCAAGACCGCTTTCCAATGATATTGCAGAGCAATTTGAAGTAAAACACGAATCACCGCAAGCCATATTGTTTTCTGAAGGTCAAGTGGTTTGGAATGCCTCCCACTGGAATGTGACGGCTACTGCATTAAAAGCTGAATGGCAGAAGCTTTAATAAAGAAACGCTGTTAAAGAGTATTGTTGATTTTGGGCTCATTCCTGCAAGTTTTCAGTTCTTCAAAGGCGTGTGAAATTAACATTTCACACGATGAGCCCAAAATCAACGGATATCAACAGTATTATTTAACATAGTTAATA
The DNA here is from genome assembly GCF_048323755.1 of Alkalihalobacterium sp. APHAB7. Classification (NCBI taxonomy): domain Bacteria; kingdom Bacillati; phylum Bacillota; class Bacilli; order Caryophanales; family Bacillaceae; genus Alkalihalobacterium; species Alkalihalobacterium sp. APHAB7. Next base: position 80,833 of record NZ_JBLWFS010000005.1, on the reverse strand, counting down.
AATAAAAGAAGTGCAACCCTCGGTTGCACTTCTTTTGGCCTCTAGTTTTCTATAGGATTCATTGGGACTAAACGAATTTCCAATTTATCACCACTGTATATCGCTTCACTAAAGGACGCTTCTTTTCCATTTTTAGCAACTAAAACACGTTGAAGAGGCTGCAGAGATATATCCACATCTACATAGCGGAATAAATCTTGAAAGATAAACGGTTCGTTGTCTACCTTAGATAACGATAAAAATTCGCCGTGTACAAGTGATGCTCCTTCTTCAATCGGTTGCCCTTCTCGAGTAATTTGAACAGAAGGTTTAGTCAGTTGTACTGGGTTTCCATTATATAAAACAGAAATGGTTTGTTGAGTGAGAACGTTTAAAGTCGCTAACAACTCTTTTGTTGTAGGGAGAGAAGGATCCTTTACAACATCAATCACTAATGTGTCCCCATTTTTAATGGATGAGTTAATCGTTGCCTCAACCCCATTCAGAATAATTGTATGTTCTTGTGGTACGATGATTTTCTTTTCGTCTACATAAACATAGAACGGAGTTAGAGCAGTTAGCTCATCTATATATTGAAGAGAGGTTAGAACATCTTTTACGGTCTTTGGCAGTTGAATGACAAGTTGGTCTCTTTCGTGAAGTGACTCCTCAATGTCGGTCGGGCTCCCATTTTTCAAAACGAGTGCTGAAACAGATTTAATTTCGTTATTAATCGTGATTTGAAGTGATGGGATTTCTTCCACAATATCTCCTACTTTGGCTGAGGCAGGAGCACCGTCTTTCCCTCTTTCAGTAGTGATCGTATCATTTGGTCCAAGAGTGGCGTCAAGGGATGTTTTTTCACCATTTTTTAAGATGGTCGGCGGTTCACCGTGGAAACCAGGGATTGTAACTAGCTGTTCATTTACATAAATCATCATAGCACTCCCAGGCCTTCCGTAAAGTTTTGATATTCCTACTCCTGCTGCAAGGAGACCGTCTCCGACAGTTAATTTTTTAACATCAAAAACTCGAATCGTGCGATCATTCACATTGATACTAATATATTCAATTGGATTTTCCTTTGCTGCAATCGCAATACCAATCGGCGTCACTAGTTCAGGGCCTTCCTTAATCCCTTCCGTGGATGCCAATGTTTTAATTGCATCAATTCCGCGTATGGCCACACGATTATCAGGTAATTGTAAAGCTTGAGCGATATACTTAGTAAGAGAGGGCGTCATGCTTCCTCCACCAACGAGCATCACTGCTTTTGGAGATTTGCCATTGAGTTCAAGGATTTGCGCCGTAATGGCATTAGCTAACTCTTTAATCGTTCCTTCAATGGCTGTAATTACTTCATCTTTAGGGTACGTTGTTTCAAAGCCGAGAATATCAGTAAGAGTTACTTCGTCTTTTTCTGATAATTGTCTTTTAATGAGTTCGGCATCAGGGAAATCTAGTAGAAAGTGGTCACTAATCGCTTCTGTTACTTCGTCTCCAGCAAAAGGCACCATTCCGTAAGCTGTTACTGTTCCTTCATCTGTAATAGCAATATCGGATGTCCCGGCACCAATATCGACGAGTGCTACATTTAACCTGCGCATCGATGGTGGTATGAGGACATTAATGGCAGCAATCGGTTCTAACGTTAAAGCCTCTAGTTCTAAACCACTGCGTTGAAGAGCCGCAATTAAAGACTCAACAACGACTTTCGGTAAAAACGTTGCAATCACTTCAACCGTTGCCGTTTGCCCTGATTGGTCGAGGAGACTGCCGATTTTTTCCCCGTCTAATCGATAGTCAAGAACGGAGTAGCCCACACAGTAGTAGTTAAAGCTTTCTTGATCTTGAAAGTCGTTGGCTAGTTGAAATTGAGCTTGTTGAACAGCACTTAATTCTAAGTGAAGGATATCATCTTGATTTACTAAGTTTTTTCCTGAAATATTTAACTCCATTTTAGCTCGCTTTGTTTTTAACGATCGTCCAGCAGCCGCCACGCAAACTTTAGTTAACTTTCCGTGCTTTTCTTCGAGAATTGTTTTGATTTCTAAAATTAATTCAGAAACGGATAAGACATTATGGATTTGACCATCGAGCATTGCACGCTCTTTATGTTCTTTTGAAATAACATCAATTACTTCATAGTGATTTTTTTGTTGGCGTAAAAGAAGACCAACAACAGAACGAGTCCCGATGTCTAGTGCGAATATAGGGGATTGTTCAATTATGTTCATATGTAACACCTTCTCACTAAATATTTCATAAGCTATAAATCAACAGTAAATTATTATCTAAAAATAATAAGTTTCACTTTAGTGCTTAAAAGCGTTTAATCAATAAAGAAAAAAGTCGTGACATATAGGAAAATATCGTTTATAATAATCCCTAATCATTAGAAATGTACCATATTTCTTAAAACTTTGAAACAAACAATAAGGAGTGGGAGAGATGAGCAACGAGCAATTAGATATGTTGAGAGACAAGTTAGATGAGGTTAACTTACAGTTACTAGAGCTAATTAATGAGCGTGCCCGCTTAGTTCAAGAAATCGGTAAAGTAAAAAACAAGCAAGGTGTAAATCGATTTGATCCAGTGCGTGAGCGAAAAATGCTTAATTTAATAGCTGAAAATAATAACGGACCGTTTGAAACATCTACATTACAACATTTATTTAAACAAATTTTTAAAGCAGGTTTGGAATTACAGGAAGATGATAATAGAAAAGCTCTACTTGTTTCTCGTAAAAAACATCCTGAAGATACAGTGATCGATCTTAAAGGAGAACTAATTGGTGATGGACAACAACGTCTCGTATTGGGACCATGTGCTGTTGAAAGCTATGAACAAGTTGCTGCAGTAGCCAAGGCGATGAAAGAGCAAGGAATGAAATTGTTACGTGGTGGAGCATTTAAACCTCGTACGTCTCCATATGATTTCCAAGGCTTAGGGCTTGAAGGTTTACAAATTTTAAAACGTGTTGCTGACGAGTATGATATGGCGGTTATCAGTGAAATTGTAAGACCTGAAGATATCGAAGTTGCCGTTGAATATATTGATGTCATTCAAATCGGTGCACGTAACATGCACAACTTTGAATTGTTAAAAGCAGCAGGATCTGTTAATAAGCCAGTTCTACTAAAGAGAGGTCTTTCTGCTACTATTGAAGAGTTCATCAATGCTGCAGAATATATTATATCTAAAGGAAATGGCAACATCATGCTGTGTGAACGTGGTATTCGTACGTACGAAAAGGCAACCCGTAACACACTTGATATTTCAGCAGTTCCAATTTTAAAACAAGAAACACACTTACCAGTATTAGTTGATGTGACTCACTCTACTGGACGTAGAGATCTTTTACTTCCAACTGCAAAAGCTGCACTAGCTATTGGTGCTGATGCGGTAATGGCAGAAGTACATCCAGATCCTGCCGTAGCACTTTCTGACTCAGCACAACAAATGGATATCGGGCAATTTAACGAATTTGTAAGTAATCTTAGAGAATCTGGGTTATACAAATTTTAATTTAAAATGATTCGAGGCTGTCTCAAAATGAAAGAGCCAGGCATCTCATCGATATAGTGGAAGATTAGCTTACACTATATCATACGTAACTTCGAGAGCCGGACCTTTTGGGACAGTCTCTTTTTGTCTCTTTGCGTATTTAAATGGTATAGGAAATAAGTGTTAAGGATATTGCTAATTATAAGAAATTTTAGGTTCATTAAGGACCCGTGTCGACATTTTTTTACATAAAATCAGGAAAATTAAAATCTATGCTCAAAAATGATCAAAATGTTGTCGATATAAGTAATGTAAACAGATTGCGGAACCTCCTTAATGTATCGTATGATAACTATACAATTAAACCATTTTAAATAAGGTAATTAATATAGAGGAGGATCATCGTGAATACAACGATTTATGATGTAGCAAGAGAAGCAGGAGTATCAATGGCAACCGTTTCTCGTGTTGTCAATGGAAACCCAAATGTAAAACCTGCAACAAGAAAAAAAGTAATGGAGGCAATCGAACAACTCGGATACAGGCCGAATGCTGTAGCTAGAGGGTTGGCTAGTAAGAAAACAACAACAGTAGGTGTAATTATCCCTGACATTTCTAGTATTTTCTTTGCAGAATTGGCTCGCGGAATTGAAGATATTGCGACAATGTATAAATATAACATTATTTTATGTAATTCAGATCAAAACAAAGAAAAGGAAATTCGCCTGATTAATACGTTGTTAGAAAAGCAAGTGGACGGTATTGTCTTCATGGGTGGACAAATTACAGATGAACATGCTGCACAATTTAAGAATTCTCCAGTACCTGTTGTACTTGCAGCAACATTAGACTCTGAAAAAACGATTCCATCTGTTGTTATCGATTATCAACAAGCTGTTTATGATGCAATTAATCATTTAATATCAGAAGGCCATAAAAATATCGGAATGTTATCAGGACCACTTGAAGATCCAGTAAATGGGTATCAAAAGTTTGCAGGCTATCGTCAAGCAATTGAAGAAGCTGGTTTAACTTTTAACGATAACATGATTAAAATTGGTGATTACACTTATGACTCCGGAATTGAAGCGATGCAGAGCTTCTTAGAGATTAAAGAAAAACCGACTGCTATTTTTGCATCAACGGATGAAATGGCACTTGGTATTATTCACGGGGCACAAGATAGAGGTTATGAAGTTCCAAAAGACTTTGAAGTCATTGGTTTTGACAATACTCGATTAGCAACAATGGTTCGCCCTACCTTAACGACAGTTGTACAACCTATGTACGATATCGGGGCTGTTTCGATGCGGTTATTAACAAAATTTATGAACAAAGAAGAAGTTACAGACCATATTGTCGTCCTGCCACATCGGATAGAGTTTCGAGATTCTACCGTTCAAAAGGAAAGTTAACTCTCAAACACTTTAGCTATAAGTGGTAGGTGGACATAGTCAGGGAGAGGATTATGAAGAAGTTTGATATTTTAACGGTTATAGGTATTTTTGTAGGAATTTCAGTACTATTATTAGCAATTTTCTCAAATGCTGGTCCATCTGGAGTTGTATTTTTCATTCAAATTGCTTCAATCTTAATCGTTTTTGGGGGTACATTAGCTGCTACGGTGATCAATTTTACGATAGCGGACGTGAAATTACTGCCAAAAGTATTTATGGAGGCTTTCCGTCATGAAGAACATGATTTAAATAAGTTAATCGACACATTTGTTGATTTATCAGGAAAAGCAAGGCGGGAAGGGCTATTAGCATTAGAAGCAGGTTTAGAGGAAGTAGAGGACCCTTTTATTAAAAAAGGGGTGCTACTTGCAGTTGACGGAATTGAACCCGATGTTATTAAGGACATTATGATGGCTGAAGTAATCGCTATGGAAGAAAGGCACCGTAAAGGTAGGGCGATCATTTTAAAAATGGGGGAATATGCTCCTGCATGGGGAATGATCGGGACTTTGATCGGTCTTGTTCTTATGTTACAAAATTTAAATGATCCAACGACACTTGGACCAAATATGGCTGTCGCACTATTAACCACTTTATATGGAACGGTTTTAGCTAATCTAGTTTTCTTACCAATTGCTGCTAAATTAGAAAATAAGACAGAAGAAGAAGTGTTTGTGAAACAAATTATCGTTGAAGGTGTCATTGGTGTTCAATCAGGCCAAAACCCGAAAATTTTAGAAGAAAAATTAAGTGCCTTCATTCCAAAAGGTAAAAAAGTAAATGCAAACGAAGAGACGAGTGATTTAAATGTTGAATCGTAGACGTCCTAAAGAAGATAAAGGTGCTCCAAAATGGATGGTCACTTTTTCGGATTTAATGACTCTTATTCTAGTATTCTTTATTCTATTATTTTCAATGTCTGTAGTAGATGCTGAAAAATTTAGGGCGATAGCAGAATCGTTTCAACAGCGGCAAGTGCTAGACTTCCTTCCATCAGCAATTGAGTTTGAGACACCGAGAGAAGAAAGAGGCGAGCAGCGAAAAGACCCTTTTGATGAAGGGAAATTTGGTGAAGAACAAGATGTTAATATGGACGAGCTTCTAGAAGAAGTTCAGGAATTCCTGGAGATGAATGATTTAACTGAATTAATATCAGCAACTCGTGATGATCGCGGGGTCGTACTCGTATTACAAGAGCGAACGTTATTTGCCACAGCTGAAGCTGATGTGCTGGTAGATGCTAAACCATTTTTGGACAAAGTCGGCACGTTGTTAGTGGCTATTCCCAATATGGTAAAGGTTGAAGGTCATACGGATTCTAGACCGATATCAACGTATCGTTATCCATCCAACTGGGAGTTATCTGGTGCTCGCGCGAGTAGTGTCATTCGTTACCTTGTCGACAATCACAATCTGGAGGCTAACCGTTTTATGGCAACCGGTTATGGTGATACACGTCCAGTTGTTCCTAATACAACGGTTGAGAACTTACAAACGAATCGTCGGGTGGTCATTGTAATCTCTGACCCTGCATATGACGCTGAAGATACATTTTAAGGTTGACCCTTCGGTCGCCTTTTTTGTTTGCTTAGGCTCTTTTATCAAAGAGAGAGATTGTTGCTATTTCCTTTTGGACCGTTAATCAAACGGAAGCTTGATTTTCACCATCTATCGGAAAGGCTCTTTATTATGAAAATCTTTTTCGACAGTATCACTGATAAATGATGTTTAACTAATATATAATAAGCATATTCGTACAAGTTATCACTAGGTTGAAACGTCTGAAGTTAGTTTACAATAAACCACAGTCATTAAAATAATAAACGCTATTATAGTTGGAGGATTTAGGTATGGTAATTGGAATTATTGGTGCAATGAATGAGGAAATTGAACTGATGAAAGAAGAAATGGACATTAAGAGTGAAACGAAAATTGCAAGAAACACCTTCTATTCAGGAACGATGGGCAATCATAAAATTGTTCTTTGTAAATCTGGAGTAGGGAAAGTAAATGCTGCACTGACAACCCAAATCTTAATTGACCATTTTCAAACGGAAAAGATTATTTTTACAGGTGTAGCTGGAGCACTTGATCCAAGCCTAAATGTGGGGGACATCGTGATATCAACGAGTGCTCTTCAGCATGACATTGATGCTAGTCCATTAGGCTTCAAACGTGGCGAAATCCCAATGTTTGAACATACGTCTGATTTTCCTGCAGATGTTTCACTCATTGAGTTAGCAACAAAAGCATCGGAACAGTTAAACATACAAGTTATTAAAGGACGAGTATTAAGTGGAGATCAGTTTATTGCGAGTCAGGAACTTGTTCAGGAGCTTCAAGATACATTCGCAGGAGCTTGTGTGGAAATGGAAGGTTCGGCTGTTGCCCAAGTGGCGATGTTAAATGACATTCCATATGTCATTATTCGTTCGATTTCTGACAAAGCAAATGGCGAAGCAAAGATGAGCTTTAACGAATTTGTTGAGGTAGCAGCAAAGCAATCGAATTTCATTGTCAAAGCGATGTTAGAGCATATGGAATAACAGAAAGTGATGAATAATAAGAAAATAACAGGCGAGGATTTACCTCTGCCTGTTATTTTTGAGTCTGTGTATCCTTTATCTCATACGGAGGGCTCCAGTCCCTACGTCGCTAACCGGTCGCTTCCGCTTTTCTACTGTCTAGCTGCAGGCGCCATCGGCTCGAGGTCGCTTCGGTCCATCAAGCGTGTCTAAAGAGCGAGCCACTTATTGCTGGCCCTCCAGCGCTTGTCGCCGATAAGCAGGCGCCTTCCGCTTTTCTATCATGATTGCGTTTTCATTTCTCGGCGTATGTGATATAGAGCTTTTTCAACTGTTTTATGATTTTTTTCTACAATTTCGGGTTTTCTTGGGATTTCTGGATATAGATTTTCTGGGTCTTCCCAAGTCGTAGTTAAAGATACAGGTGCTTTGTCATTCCACTCATCCAACCATGCTTGAGGAAGTGGTCCTTGCGCTAAGTGAAGTTGGTTTGTCATTTCTAACCAAACCATAGACCAAGCCCGTGGTACGACTCTCCATATGTCATAACCACCGCCGCCTACGGCAATCCAGCGTCCATCACAGTATTCGTGTGCTAATTCATGAGCTAGCTTCGGAATAAAACGGTAGGTCTCAATCGTTGAACAGAGGTGAGTTAAAGGATCATAATAATGAGCATCTGCACCGTTTTGAGTAATAATGACATCTGGCTTAAAAAACTCGATGACCTCACGAAAAGCAGTTTCATAGGCTTTCATAAACGATTCATCTTCAGTAAACGCATCTAATGGTATATTAATAGAAAAGCCGTAACCTTCCCCTTGACCTTTTTCACTCACATGGCCTGTTCCGGGAAATAAGTAACGGCCCGTTTCATGAATAGAAAAAGTACACACGTCACGGTCATCATAAAATGCCCATTGAACACCATCGCCATGATGAGCATCCGTATCGACGTAAAGAACTCTGGCACCGTACTTCTGTTTCATATATTCAATAGCGATGGAACTATCATTATAAATACAAAAACCTGATGCCTTACCACGAAATCCGTGATGAAGACCACCGCCTAGATTCATCGCATGCTTCACTTTATTTTCCATAACGAGATCACAAGCGGTAAGCGTCCCACCAACGAGTAGGGAAGCAGCTTCGTGCATATTTTCAAACATTGGAGTATCCTCAGTACCAAGCCCATAATTGTTGGCAATCCCAATGCTTAATTCACCTTTACCAGCTGCTTTAACGGCATCGATATAAGCCTTATCATGAATAAGAGCAATTTCTTCATCTGTTGCCATCCTTGGCTTAACAATTTGATGATCATGAATAGCATTTAATTTTCTTAACATATCGTATACTAGATTTAACCTTAAATGATTGAAGGGGTGATCTTTACTAAATTTATAGGAGAGTTGATCTTCGGAATAAATAAATGCTACATCTTTATTCATAGGCCTATACCTGGAATGTTTGGCCAAAGCACTTTATAGCCTTCTTTTTCGATTGCTTCAATAATCCCCCTTGGATCCATCGTTTGTACACGGAATGTTAAGACTTTATAATTCGGATCATCACTATAAGGGTAAACGAGTACACTTGTAATGTTGACTTTTCTCTCTTTAAAAATATGAGCGATATCCGCAAGTTTTCCGGTAATGTTTTCAACAAGAACATCAATTTGTGAACTTGGTTGATGTGCTCCCATTAATTCGACTAATGTGTGGAGAATATCAGTTTCTGTAATAATTCCAATCAGTTTATCATCTTCAGTAATAGGTAAGCACCCAATGTTATGCTCATAAAAAATAGCAGAAACTTCAGCAACAAAGTCTAGGCGATGGGCCGTAATCACATTTGTTGTCATAATCTCAGTTACCGGTTTTAAAAAGTCTTCTTTATGTTCATCTGCATGAAAAATAGAAGGACTTGCATCACGTATATCGCGATTAGTTACAATTCCAAGGATATGCATTTCATCATCTACAATTGGTATATGGCGAATTCGATTTTTATTCATTATCTCAATTGCATCTTGAATGGTTGCTGTGGCCTTTAATGTGGTAATGCCAATATTCATTATTTCTTCTACAATCATTTGTAAGCACCCTTTCACTGAGAACAAAGTTACTATGATTTAATCCTATGAATTATTAATACATAAAGCGATTTTTAAAGCGTAGACGGTCAAACTTTTCAATCGACTCACTATCGACACGACTACCGATACGAACCATGAGACAATTCGCAGGATGTGAACAAATTTCAGGGTCGTCAGTAGCATACCAAACGAGCCCGCCGGCATGCATCATTTTTTCCATAACTTTTCGGTAGTCCCATACCGATAATCCACTTCCTTTTAAATCCCAATGCCAATAGTATTCAGTCGTAATGATAATGTAGTCTTCCATTGCATCATCCATTACAGATAATCTTAGTAGGTTTTTTCCTATTTGTATACCACGGTACTCTCTGGCAACTTCAATTGCACCTAATTCAATTAAGTTTTCTATTTTTCCTTCAGACCATCGCTCTAGAGGGTCAGGATAAACAAATGTTACATACCCGATAATTTGATTTCCATCTCGAGCAATATTAATTCTACCCTCTGGCAAATCAGCAATTCCAATTAAAGCTTTTTTTTGCTGTTCTGGAGTTCTAAAAGCAGTTAATCCAGGGTGGTAATCTAATTTTTCAATTTCTGATCCGCTAATTGGACCTTCAATCACAATGGTTCGATCTTCAAATGGTATTTCTGTACGATAATACGTTTTTACATGGTTCAATGTGGTAACCACCTTTAAAAAAACTTAAAAATTATTCAGTCCTTACTTCAACATCATTATACATGAATCATATTACAAAAGCGTTGCATCGAGCAATTGACACAAAAAGTTTACACAATTTAATCTAATCGGTAAAATATTAAAATTCCAAAACTTCCAAATAATAATTGAAGAAATATTCTAACTATAATATAATAAATTCAGAAAGTAGGGAAATTCATGTAGAGAGGAAGATGGTAAATGAACGTGCAAGCGCTTCCAGCAACGAAAGGTAACCACAATCTAGTAAGTTATGAAGAAACAGCTACAAATTTTGATTGGAGTACAGTTGAAAAAGAATTTTCTTGGAGTACAACAGGTAAGGTAAATATGGCATATGAAGCCATTGATCGTCATGCCTTTTCTGATAAAAAAGATAAAGTGGCACTTTACTATAGTGACGCAAAACGTGATGAGAAATATACATTTGAACAAATGAGCCAAATGTCTAACCGTGCGGGTAACGTTTTGAAAAGCGTAGGGGTAGAGAAAGGTGATCGTGTTTTTATTTTCATGCCACGTTCTCCAGAACTATATTTTTCTGTACTTGGGGCTATTAAACTAGGTGCAATTGTTGGTCCATTATTCGAAGCTTTTATGGAGGGGGCTGTACGTGATCGTCTAGAAGATAGTGCAGCAAAAGTTTTAGTAACTACGCCAGATCTTCTTGAACGTGTCCCAGTAGGGGATCTTCCAAATCTAGAAACAGTATTGATTATTGGTGATAATGTAAAAGAAGAAGGTCCAATTAAGGACTTTAATAAATTAATGCAAGAAGCAAGTAGTGAATTAGAAATTACATGGGTAGATCGTGAAGATGGACTAATTCTTCATTACACTTCGGGTTCAACAGGTAAGCCAAAAGGTGTACTTCACGTTCATAACGCAATGATTCAACACTATCAAACAGCTAGATGGGTATTAGATTTACAAGATGATGATGTATATTGGTGTACAGCTGATCCGGGTTGGGTAACAGGAACATCATATGGAATTTTTGGTCCATGGTTATGTGGTGTAACAAACGTCATTCGTGGGGGACGTTTTAGCCCTCAAGACTGGTATGAAACATTACAGCGTTATCAAGTATCTGTTTGGTACAGTGCACCAACCGCGTTCCGTATGCTCATGAGTGCTGGAGATGAGCTTGTTAAGCAGTATGATTTATCAAATATTCGTCATATTCTTTCTGTAGGTGAGCCTCTAAACCCTGAAGTAGTTCGTTGGGGATCTAAAGTATTTGATCTACGTATCCATGATACTTGGTGGATGACTGAAACGGGCGCTCAGCTTATCTGTAATTATCCTTGTATGGATATTAAGCCTGGATCAATGGGTAAACCAATTCCAGGAGTAAAAGCGGCTATTATTGATGATCAAGGAAACGAATTACCGCCAAATCGTATGGGGAACTTAGCGATTGCTAAAGGATGGCCTTCTATGATGAGAACGATTTGGAATAATGAAGAGAAGTACGAAAGTTATTTTGAAATTAAAGGATGGTATGTATCAGGTGACTCGGCCTATATGGATGAGGAAGGTTATTTCTGGTTCCAAGGACGAATTGACGATGTCATTATGACTGCAGGTGAACGTGTTGGCCCATTTGAAGTAGAAAGTAAATTAATTGAGCACCCAGCTGTAGCAGAGGCGGGAGTTATTGGAAAGCCAGATCCTGTTCGTGGGGAGATTATTAAAGCCTTTATCGCTTTACGCGAAGGTTATGAGCAAAATGATGAATTGATCGAGGAAATTCGTAACTTCGTGAAAAAAGGTCTTGCAGCACATGCAGCACCGCGTGAAATTGAATTCCGTGAAAAACTTCCGAAAACAAGAAGTGGAAAAATTATGCGCCGTGTTCTTAAAGCTTGGGAACTGGATTTACCAACTGGTGACTTATCTACAATGGAAGATTAATAGAAGGGAGGCTAACTTCAGTTAGTCTCTTTTTTAGTTTCGGTTTAGTCGATATAAAAAAAATTTAATGAATAACAAAAAAGAAGAGGCTGACATTTTATCAGCCTCTTTGGATATTTAACCATTATTTTCACTTCCACCTGACTCTGAAGGAGGTTTTGGTGTTGTTGGTTTTCTAGGGTCTTCATTATCGTCGGACGGTGGTTTTGGCTTTTTATCTTCGTCTTCTTTCTTATCTTTCTTAGGCTCTTTTTCTTCTTTTTCCTCTTTCAGTGGTTCCGCACTCCAATTATCACCTTTAGCAATATTCGATGCAGGAGATTCTTTGCCCGCAACGTCAACCGCAGTTACATAGTAGGCATAAGAACCTGAATTAATGTTGTGGGAAGTAGTAGCACTTCCTTTAACACTAGCAATAAGCTTAAATTGATCGGATCCATTTGGTGCTTGATATATTCGGTATCCAACGATGTCATTTTCATTTTGTTTACCCCAGCTTAATGTTGAACCACTTAAGCTGACATTATTAACGGCAGAAGGTTGCTTTCCGTTATGTTTTGCTTTTCGATCAGGTATCACATTGCTTAATTGGTTTTGAAGAGAACCGCTCAATCTATATGTTTCGATATACTCTTCTTTAATCATAACTCCACTAAAAGTGAACTCATTCGGTGTATTATCTAACGCTACATAAGGTTGGTCATCAATTAAAACATAATTCACTTTTTGTAAGCTGTCATCCACTTTAGTTGGCGCAAATTTAGCATTAAAGAGGTCTGTTTTTACTAAACCAGCTTCTTTACACAAATCAGAAGGAAGCAATCCAGATACGCCACAAATGGCTCTAGAAACAATTCCATCTGGCATTTGGAAGTTATGGCCTGGGGACATGACTTCTGGTCGAACATCATAGGCTGCATTGGCAATGTTTGCCCAAATTTGTTGTGTACGTTGGCTGTAGCTTAGGCCCGCTATCGGTTCTCGCTTGATTTCTTTTGGTGTATCATAACCAATCCAGACGCTCATTGTGACATTAGGATTGGTAGCAACAAACCAGACATCATAAAAGTCTTGAGTTGTCCCCGTTTTACCTGCCCAATCAGCTCTAAATTTTAATCTCCCTGGCAATGAGCTTGCAGTTCCTCCACGTAACACATCACGCATCATATCAATCATTAAGTAAGATGTTTGTGGTGAGAACACTTCAACTTCTTCGATTTGATGTTCGAAAATAACTTCGCCGTCTTTCGTTTCAATTCTATCAATCATATGAGAAGGAATGTATTTTCCTCCATTTGCGAAAGTAGCGTATGCATTTGTATTATTTTCAACTGTTACATTGTGATCTATTGCTCCAAGAGCTGCAGCTTCATATGGTTCACCTGGATTTAATCGAAAGCCCATTTTCAATAAAGTTTCACGGCTTTTTTCGTGCGGTGCCATCCATAAACCCCGAACCGCTGTCGTGTTCTGTGATGTCTTAAGTGCTTCTCGGACAGTAATTAATCCGCGGTGGCTTCTATTGAAATTATTTACCTGACGCGATGAATCCGATTTATAAAATGTAGGTACATCAGGTATGATATGTCCTGGTTGAAGTGCCCCGATATCCATTGCCGGTCCATAAGCTAGAAGAGGTTTCATCGTCGAGCCGTTTGGACGACGGGCATTTGTTGCATGGTTTAACTGTTCACGTTCAAAATCTCGACCACCGACAAAACCTAAAATGGCTCCTGTTCGGTTTTCAATTAACATCGAACCAACTTCCTCAGGTTCACCATCTTTAGTTGGTCCAAAAAAACGTTCATCTTTTATCGCTTCGTTCATCGCATCATGGATTTCTTTATCAATCGTTGTATGAATACGATAACCATTCTGTCGTAAGTCAACTCGAGCTTTGGCTGCATGTTTGTTAATGATTTCTAGTCTTTCTTCGGCATCTAGCTGTTCGAGTTCAATTCCTTCTTCTAATACATATTGGTTAGTTAAAATGTTAACCGCTCTCTCAACAACTTCATCGGCTATATACGGATATTCATCCCTAATACTTGGTGTTGCTGCTGTTAAGTTGGCACGAATATCATAATTTAATGCTTCTTGATATTCTTGTTCAGTAATATGTCCACCTTCATGCATTCTTCTTAGAACTGTTTTCATCCGGTTGATACCAGGATCTAGATTTTCTTTAACTACGACTTTTCCTTCACTGCGATAAAACGGTGTGTACCCAAAAGGACTTTGTGGTAATCCCGCAATGAATGCCGCTTGTGGAATACTTAAATCTTTAGCATCAACGCCGAAAATACCTTGCGCAGCAGCTTGAACACCTGCAATGTTTCGACCATTGGCATTTCTTCCGAACGGTACAATGTTTAAATATGCTTCGAGTATTTCATCTTTTTCAAAAAAGTGCTCTAAGCGCATCGCAAGTACGATTTCACGAGCTTTTCGGTCAAAAGAAACTTCGCTCGTTAATATTTGATTTTTTACTAATTGTTGTGTGAGTGTACTTCCACCTGTTTGCAGGGAAGCGTTAGTAAATTCTTGGAACGTTGCACGCATGATGGCTTTTGGTACAATTCCTTCGTGCTCATAAAAATATTCGTCTTCTGTAGCAATAATGGCATTAATCAGATGAGAAGAAATATCTTCTAAAGGAATTTCCCGTCGTTCTAGATCCGTAGGAAGTTCACCTAGATAGACATCATTAGCAAAGTATATTTCGCTTACTTCCTCATAATTGTAAATGTCTTTTTTCATCGCTTCATAACTTCTTAATTGCTCATCTTTTACAAGGGATGCAAAGAAGCCAGCTCCTGCACCACCTACAAAAAACATCGAAATAACCCCAAATACAAGAAAAACTAAAAATATGTTCCAAACGACTTGATATGTAATATCGAGATTACTTAAGATTTTTTTGCGTCTTAAGAAGTTAACCACCTGTTCACATTTACTGGATAAAGTATTTAATAGATTTCTCATAGATAAGAACCTCCTAAACTTCAAACAATATTATACCATATTTAAATTTGTCATTAATATGGTTTTTCTGCCACATTGTATAGTCAAAGATTGACATTAGAAAATAATTATGTTAAAAAGAGAAGGATAATAAATATTTATTGCATTGATTAGTTTTCAGTAGTAGTCTCTCCCTGTTTTAGAGAGCCGATGGATGGTGTGAATCGGTACAAAGAGTAACTATGAATTACAAACTAGGAGCAATCTGTTATGACTATTCATAACAGGCGGATTAATTCCGTTATCATGTGAAGTGGAAGATCAATGTTCTTCAAGAAGGGTGGTACCGCGAGATTTCTCGTCCCTTTTTGAGGGACTTTTTTTATTTGGCTGTTTTCGTATACTTTGTTGCCATTGGACCGTTTTTTGAATATAAATCAGCCCTAATGGATAAATTCATCTATCCATCTGGCTGATTTATATTCAAAAGCTTCACGCTAAAGCGTGAAGAACCAAGCTTTCGCTTGATTACGGTCCAATAGCTAAAAGCAACATCCTTTTAGAAAAGAGCCTTTTATTTTTACAAGCTCTGTTAATGTACAGGTGTTGATTTGAGTTGTTTTAATCATTGAATGGATTTCACTAATGACTAAAACAACGACTTTCATTCAAATGGTGTTAACATAGCTAATTTCCGGGCTAATAATTCATAAAAAATAGGAGTGGAACAAATGGAGTTATTGAAGGATTTGCAATTTCGCGGATTAGTTAATCAAGTGACAGATGAAGAGGGGTTAGCTAAGCAGTTAAGTGAAGAGCAAGTAACGTTATATTGTGGGTTTGATCCTACGGCAGATAGTTTGCACATCGGACACCTGCTTACGGTTCTCACATTAAGAAGATTTCAATTAGCCGGTCATAAGCCGCTAGCACTTGTTGGTGGTGCTACTGGTCTTATTGGCGATCCAAGTGGTAAAAAAGCAGAGAGAACGTTAAACGAAAAAGAGATCGTTGAACAATTTACAGAAGGAATTAAAGGACAGTTGTCCCGCTTTCTTGATTTTGAAGGTGAATCAGGGGCTAAGTTAGTCAATAACTATGACTGGATTGGCAAACTTGATGTAATTACGTTTTTAAGAGATGTAGGTAAGAACTTTGGGATTAACTATATGTTAGCTAAAGATTCTGTAGAGTCACGTATTTCTTCAGGGATTTCTTTTACTGAGTTTAGCTACATGATCTTACAGTCGTACGATTTCCTTAACTTATACCAAAATGAAAACTGTAAACTTCAAATTGGTGGAAGTGACCAATGGGGAAATATCACAGCGGGTCTAGAGTTAATTAGAAAATCATTAGGTGATCAAGAAAAAGCGTTTGGTTTCACCATCCCGTTAGTTACAAAAGCAGATGGCACTAAGTTTGGTAAAACAGAAGGTGGAGCCATTTGGTTAGACCCAGAAAAAACAACACCATACGAATTTTACCAATTCTTAATCAATACAGATGACCGTGATGTCATTAAGTTTATTAAGTACTTCACATTCCTATCACACGATGAAATTAACGAGTTAGAAAAAGCAGTTGATACAGAGCCGCACTTACGCCTTGCACAACGCAGACTTGCAGAGGAGTTAACTAAAACAGTTCATGGAGAAGAGGCGCTAGCACAAGCCATTCGAATTTCCGATGCTTTATTTAGTGGAGATATTAAGAACTTGAGTGCTAATGAAATTAAGCAAGGTTTTAAAGATGTTCCTTCTTATACTTGTGAAAATGAAAATATGGCATTAGTTGATTTATTAGTAGCAGCTAAAGTTTCACCTTCTAAACGTCAAGCCCGTGAAGATATTCAAAATGGTGCCATTTACATTAATGGTGAAAGATGTACGGATGTAGGTCGTCTTTTACAAACAGAAGATAAAATTGAAGGACAATTTACGATTATTCGCCGCGGGAAGAAGAAGTACTACTTAATTCAATATTAAAAATTAGTTAAGTATGTAGAGCAGGCTGACTTGGTTAGTCTGCTTTTTATTTTCAAAAAACGGTCCAAAAGCAACAAAGTTTACGAAAACAGCCTAATACTAAGAAAAATAGAAAACAAAAAAGAACGACTGGAATAATCCAATCGTTCTCATTGTTATTAACGAGAGTAGAACTCTACGATTAGTGCTTCTGTAATTTCAGCAGGAAGCTCAGAACGTTCTGGTAAACGAGTGAAAGTTCCTTCTAACTTTTCAGCGTCGAAAGAGATATATCCAGGAACGAAGTTGTTCACTTCAATAGCTTCTTTAACAGCAGACAAGTTTTGAGATTTTTCACGAAGAGTAATTGTTTGACCAGGTTTTACGCGGTATGAAGGAATATCAACACGTCCTCCATCAACCATTACGTGACCGTGGTTCACAAGCTGACGTGCTCCACGACGAGTACGAGCAAGACCCATGCGGTAAACTAAGTTATCAAGGCGAGACTCAAGTAAGATCATGAAGTTTTCACCGTGGATACCAGGCATTTTACCAGCATCGTCGAAAATACGACGGAATTGACGCTCATTTACTCCGAACATGTGACGAAGCTTTTGCTTTTCTTGTAATTGTAAACCGTACTCTGAGAATTTCTTACGTTGGTTAGGACCGTGTTGTCCTGGTGCGTAAGGGCGTTTTTCTAATTCTTTACCAGTACCGCTTAATGAGATACCTAAACGACGAGATAATTTCCAAGATGGACCTGTATAACGAGCCATGAATGACTCCTCCTTTGTTATTTTGTTTGAGCAAAACAACAACAGTTGTGGCAATCTCCTGAAATGGTCATTTTGCTTTCATGCACCTTCGCTTCGACAGCGTGAAGTTACGCGATGCACCTCAACACAATCACCAGCCGCTGAATTGAGGAACAAAATGTGAGGGTCCAAATCAAGCTTACCTTGGCTGTCATATTTCACACAAATGCTATTATATTACTTTACAATACCGATGTCAACCACAGTCCTTGACAGTGTACAATAACTATTCAAATATCATAAGGTGAGTCCTACCATATATTTATAGTAATACAATATTAGATCAGGTATAATGAAATAAAGAATTATTATGGTTGGAAAAAATATCAATAAAATTAGTTTTATTTCCCTATTATTAAAGTATCGGAATGCTGTCTTAAGTATGTAATGGTGGTGCTATAACATGAATCAACTTAATGCTAACAAAGTTAATTCAATAGATGTGTCTAAACTCCTACAGTTGTCAGTCACAGACAGTGTTTCGTTTGGAAAATACTTTCCATCTGCTGTCTTATTTCTTGCTGATCAACAAGGAGAGATAATTACCATTAGAGAAATTGGTGGTTTAAAGACCGATATGATCGAAGTGTTGTACCAATTAAAAGATAGTATGCTAGAAAATGAATTTCCATTTGATTTAAACGGATGCCGTGCGGATATAATTAGTGTTTCATTACCAGAAAAGGCTTGGGACGGTTACCTTGGAATGATTGCAAGTATTGGCGAATCGGACCAAGACATTTCGATAAAAAGTTTCCTTGAAGGTTTCCGTAATGCATTATATTTATCTTCCTATTTGCAGAATTATCAACATGAAAAGACCGAGAGTGGTATGAATGAAGACGCAACTGCACTGCAAAACATTCTAAAAAAGTCGAACTACGATATAAGCATGTCGACTATTGCTAACTCCTTATTAGAGCTAATTCGAACATCATTTGATCAAATTGTAAAAGATGTGCTTCTTTTTGAAAGAATGGATGATGAACTATTAAGTTTAGTTGTTTCAACTCAAAATCAAACAAAACCAAGCACTAAACAATGCTACTTACACAAAAACTCAATTCAAAAAGAATGGGGTATTTATACATATACAGAAATGACCGATAATCTGTGGATGTCGTGTGACTTTCACTACGACAAAGCTATAATTGTTCCTACCTGTACTGAAACGGCCAATCCAGTGGCCGTTCTTGTCATCTTGTTGAGAGATCAACTAGAAGAAGAGAATAACTATGAAGAGTTTAAGAGCTTTCTTCAAGAAGTAAAACCGATCTTATTACAAGCACATAAAAACGAAAGAGCAAGTGTTGAACTAAAGAGGAAGGCACTCTTGCTTCAAGTTACAAAAAAATTTCATTCATCAATGGATGTAGGAGATGTATTAGGCGAAATGATTTATGCGGTGGAAGAAATGTATCCATCGTTTTCAGTAGACTTATTATTATCTAGAGACTGGAAAGTAAGTGAAGATCTTCCTGTGAAGCAGTTTAATTATGGCATTGAATCGTATGGTGTTGGAGAAACTGCATTTTTAACAGGAGATATTCAAATTGAAGACGTAATTAAAGATCAATGTTCGAGACTTTATGCACCGTTACGAGGAAAACAGGGTGTATACGGTGTAATGCAAATACAAACGACCAACTCAATAGTATTTCCTAAGCATGAAATAGAATTTATTGAAACGTTAGCTGATATAGGTGGAAATGCATTAGAAAATGCAGAGTTGTATCAGCAATCACAACAACTAATTAATGACTTGCAATTAATCAACCAAACGTCTCATCAACTAAATTCAAACTTGCGGTTATCAGATACGATCCGCTTCATGACAGACCAAATTCTCCAATCATTTAGTGCTGAACAAGTCGGCTATATCATGTTCACTAGCGGGGAATTAAATGTATTAGAAGGAAGCACTGAATTTTATTTTACAGAAAAAGCTCAAGTTCCTTTAGCGACGTTAAGCCAAAAAATTAAGGTAGAGAAAGAATCGTTATTTGTAGGAGATGCAAAAGCTGATGGTATTTATGAAATTGACCCCTATCAGTCCTTGTTAGCTGTTCCGATGGTTCAAAGCGGAGAGTTAAAAGGAATGGTCGTTGTTCTTCATAAAAACCCGTATCACTTCACGTTTGAAAACTTCAAGTTGTTACAATCACTTATTCATCATTCGACGTTAGCATTTACGAATTCAATTTTACATGAAGAATTGGAGCGTCTCGTCATTACGGATCATTTAACTCGGTTGTATTCTCGTAATTATCTTGATCAAAAAATCCAAGAATCGATGTTGAGTGATGCATACGGCTGTTTTGTATTAATTGATATTGATAACTTCAAAATGATTAATGACACGTACGGACATCAAGTCGGTGATGATATCATAATTCAAGTAGCAAATATAATGAAGAAGAATATTCGCGATAACGATATTGCAGCTAGATGGGGTGGGGAAGAGTTAGCTATTTACTTGCCAAAAGTTCAGTTGGAAACAGGTAAAAAGATAGCGGAGCGAATTGTAAAAAATGTTGCAATTGAAACGAGCCCTAGAGTTACCATCTCATGCGGGATATCCTTTTGGGATCAAACTGAGGAGAAAAAATCACTTAAATTATTATTTAACATGGCAGATGAATGTCTGTATATCGCTAAAAAGTCAGGGAAAAATCAAGTCATTGACCAATCCCATCTTTGAAAATATATCATTGGAGGCTAACATGAAGTTAGTCTCTTTTTTTTATTCAAACTCCAGGTGTAGTATACGGAAGTTTATGTGTTAATGCGACTTTATCATCTCAAAAAGAACGTTCTCTAGTATAATTCGACGGTTTGTATAACATGGATCAATTCCCTAAACTCGGAAATCATTTCATTATAGCAGATCATGTAGAAACATTCTTCTGGTTTGTCGAGAGGTTTACGAAGGGCATCCACAAAGGATCAAGAAATATACTAGTACATAGTTTTTAAGGGGGAACGGACAATGATAAACGAAAAAGAAAGTACCAAACTTAAAATTATGGATGCGGCTATTTCTTTATTTAATGTACAAGGATTTAATGGTACATCGGTTCGAATGATTGCTGACCGCGCTAACGTTAATGTTGCGTTGATCTCATATTACTTTGGAAACAAAAAGGGTTTACTAGAAGAATTAATGGCTACTTTTTTCGAAGGGTTTAATTCTGCTTTAGAAGAGGGTGTTCAATTACTAAACAAAAGGCCCACCAGAGATTGTTTGTTAATTGCATTAGAAAATGCGCTTGTATATCAACAAGAAAACCATCATTTGGCTCGTTTTGTGCACCGGGAAATCACATTAGATACAACGCTCGTGCGTGAAGTGATGAGTACCTATTTAATGAAAGAAAAACATATGTACTATCAAATGATTAAGAATGGTATGGACCGTCAAGAGTTTAAGAGACAACCGATCGATTTTATAATTATCCAATTAAGAGGAATGTTGATCATGCCGTTTTTACATCCGCAATACATTCGTGAAGTTCACCATTTAATTCCGCACGAGCGCTACTTTTTAAAACATTATATTAGTTATTTATCCATGTGGATGGATAGCTACTTAAGTCAGAAACCAAACCTCTTTGTAACAAAAGCATCAGGATAACGGTTCAGGAACACTTAATGTGGCGCCCGAATAAAGTTTTTCTATTCCTTGTGATAACCCCTTAACACTGTGAGCGTCTGAGCCATAGATAAGGGGTATTTTTCTTTCTAATGCTCCTTTTATAACACTTTCAGGAGGGTACGGTTCACCACATAAAGGTTTAACGACACCTGCGCTATTATAGTCCAATGCCATTTCTTTTTCTTTTATAGAGTCTAACAATTGCGAGAAGACAGTATCATAGCTTTTAGTCGTAGGAAATTTTTGTTGAAACTTTTTAACTAGAGAAATATGGCCGATTCTTTTTGGTTTATAAGTTCCTAAGTTTGCATCAATTGACTTTTGTACAGTTGTAAAGTATGCGTCATATATGGCTTCAACTGATCCAAAAACACTAATCATAGTTTTAAACATTTCGGGGCTGTAGTCTAGGCAAAAATAGCGGTTATTATGCTTTAAAAAATGGACAGATAAAATAGCATCGTCTAAATATGGACCTACTTCGTTTAAGATCTTTCGTGTTTGTTCTTCATACCCCTCAATAAAATCCACTTCGAGACCTAACAATATCGTTATTTCTCCTTTATATTTTTCTTTAAGTTGTTGAATTCCTTGAATGTATGGGGTGAGATTCTCCCACGTCATAGCACTATCTTTTTCAGGTACTGGATCTACAAAATCTAGTGGTAATGGAGCGTGCTCTGTAAATGTAATTCCCTTTATATTTAGCTCTATTGCTTTTTGAATATAACAATCTAACTGATCCTTAGAACCATGGGGACAAAAAGGTGTATGAACATGTCCATCGTGTATTATCATGAAAAACACTCCTTTTCTTTAATTTTTCCTAAAAAAGTCAACCCAAATCCTTTGTTACATGGTATCATAATATGTATCAGAATCTATCAGAAAACATAAAAATCTGTTGAAATATAGAATACTTTTAAATACGGATAATAAATACATAGCATTTACGACTTGTTAGGACGGAAGGGAGACCCTCGAATGGTTTATTTATATATAACAATTGCTGTTGTCATACTGTTTTTTGGATACGGAGCTTGGACGAGGAAAAGTATATACAAACAGGTGGACCAATTAGAAGATTGGAAAATGGATATTATGAATAGGCCGATAACTGACGAAATTGCGAAAGTTAAAGGGCTGACGATGTCGGGAGAAACAGAACAAAAGTTTGAAACGTGGCGTAAAGAGTGGGATGGCGTAGTCGATGTTGTCCTTCCTGATATAGAAGAAGATTTGTTTGATGTTGAAGAATTAGCGAATAAATATCGTTTTAAAAAGGCTAAAGAAAAGAATAAACTCATTGAAGAACGTTTGATGGAAGTAGAAGACCAATTAAAAGGAATGTTAGACGATATTGATGTACTAGTACAAAGCGCAGAACAAAACCGTACGGAAATTGGTGACATAAAAAAGCTATACCAAGACTTAAAAAAACACTTTTCTACACATCGTTCTTCATTCGGTAAAGCTACTGACCTCATTGAAAAAAGAATTGAGGGTATTTACGAAAAGTTTTCTTTATTTGATGAAGCAACTAAATCCGGTAACTATATCCAAGCACGTGAAGTGCTCGTTTTAATAAACGAAGAGATTGAAAAGGAAACTTCTGTAATGGATTCTATTCCTAAATATTTGGTTCAGTTACAAACGAATATACCAAGTGAATTGAAAAACCTATACTTTGGACTGAAGGATATGGAGGAAGCTGGATTTAACCTAGAACACTTTAGTTTTGAAAAAGATATAGAAACGATTAAAGAAACGAGTGAAGCACTAATCTCTTCTGTTCATAAATTAGAGTTAGAAGGTATGGAAGAAAAATTATCTGAACTAAATGAAAAAGTGGATGCGATCTACGAAGCACTAGAGACTGAAGCAGTATGCAAACAGAAAGTCCAAACGTATTTGGATCAAATCGCGGACAAGTTTATTCAAACAGACGAAAAAATAGAAGAATTAAATGAGGATGCGCAACTAGTGCAACAAAGTTATCGTGTCGCTGAAGAAGATTTGAAAAACCACCAAAAAATTAATAAACAATTAAAAGAGTTAACTACGCAACTGAGCGTAATAGAGGATGCAACGATTAATAATACGCAATCTTTTACGACACTGCAAAAAATGGTGGAGGACTTCAATAGTGAATATGAAAAGTTAGAAGAAGCCCTTGAGACGTCTCGCGGTGCCTTAGATACACTTCGTAAAGATGAATTGAAAGCAAAAGAAACTTTAAAAGAGTTGAAGTATAAATTATTAGAAGGTAAGCGAATTGTTCAAAAAAGCAATATTCCTGGTTTGCCGTCTTATATCAATAGCGAAATGGAAGATGGGGAAGAAAAACTTTTAGCCGCTATTCAAAAGTTAGAAGAAATACCATTAGATATGGCTGGAGTTATACATATTGTGGAACAAGCTGCAATTGCTGTTAATAATGTTTATACTCTAATTGAGGAGACGGTCGAAAAATCGCAATTAGCTGAACGATTAATACAATATGGAAACCGCTATCGCAGAAAGTCAGATGAGACGAGTATGCAACTTAGTGAAGCTGAAATGGCTTTTAGAAGTTTTTATTATGATGATGCAATTGAACTTGCATCAACTGCTATTCAAAAGTATGAACCAAACATTCTTGAAAAGCTTTCTGAAAAAGAAGAGAAGAATACGGTGTCTGTATAATAATTAATAGAATAGGGAGGGTTAATATGAAAAAGTTCATTTTACTCACAGTCGTATCGTTAGTATGTATTGGAGTTTGGACGACTGTTGTATTTACTCTCCTTTATTCATCTTCAACATCAGAAGAGCTAAACCATGTAGATCCTCAAGTTGAGTATAAACCGCTGTTAATAGATGAAGAACAACAATCTCAAATTCATGTAGTAGGAGAGACTAGTCTACACATAGAAAACGGAATTACTTTGCAAAAGGCAAAAGAACTAGCGCCACATCTAGTAATTTCTGTTGATGAGTTACTTGAAATAATTAATGAATAAGAGGCTGACATTTTAAATGTCAGCCTCTTATTTTTCGAATGATCTACCTAGCATTAGGGTAGCTAGAACTTTCGTTGGTAGGATTTCTTTTCGTAATTCCGTAAAGATAACCAATAACTCCACCAATTATTGCAGGTATTAGCCAGCCTACGCCTTCTGCAAACAGAGGAATGTAACTGTATAGGGAATTAATAAAACTTAACTGTAATGACGTTACATTTAAACCATCCACAATACTAATGACACCTGCACCAATTAATGCCCCGCCGTACACTTGTGGCATTCCTTTAAATGCTTTGTGTAAAAACGATAGAACAATTAAAACAATCGCAATTGGATAAATCGCAATTAAAACTGGTAATGAGAATGAAATCAGCTGTGCTAATCCCATGTTTGCCATAGTTAAACTAAAAACACAAAGAATGGCAACGATAATAGGGTAAGACAATTTTGGCATCAATTTAACGAAATATTCACCACAAGCGGATACTAGTCCTACTGATGTTGTTAAACAAGCAACTGTGATGACTACTGCTAATAACACAGTTCCAAGAAGACCATATAATTCGTTTGCTGTTCCAGAAAGTATAGCTCCACCATTGTCTAACATGCCAAGAGTCGAAACGCTACTTGCGCCTAGATATGCTAAAGCTAAATAGACGAGTGCTAATCCAATTCCTGCAATTAACCCAGCTTTGATAGTTATAGAGGTAATGACATTTTTATCGGTAACTCCACGCTCGGTAATACGTGAGACAATAACAATTCCAAATACGAGAGCTGCAATTGTATCCATTGTTAAGTATCCATCAAGAAAACCTTTAAAAAATGGGGCTGCTTCATACTCTGGTGCAACACCTTCAATTGAACCAAGTGGTGTTACAACCCCTTTTACTGCAAGTAGGGTAATAATCAATAACAAGATAGGAGTCAAAAGTTTACCCACTCGATCAACAAGTTTAGTTGGGTTAAGTGCTAACCAAAACGTTAGTCCGAAAAAGATAACTGTATATAAAAATAAGGGCATGCTAGAAGTTAAAAACGATGGGCTTAAAAATGGAACTGCTCCAATTTCATAAGCTACTGTTCCTGTTCTAGGAATACCGAAAAAAGGACCAATAGCTAAATACATCGTTAATGTAAAAATGACGCCAAAGAGTGGATGGACTCGGTTCGAAAGAGATTGTAAATTTCCTCCTGCTCGAGCTATCGCAATAATTGCAAGAAGTGGTAAACCCACTCCAGTAATTAAAAATCCAAGTGTACTTACCCACACATTTTCTCCTGCTGCTTGACCCATAGCTGGCGGGAAAATTAAGTTTCCGGCACCTAAAAATAACGCGAACGTCATTAAGCCTAGGGCAACCGTTTCTTTTGTTGAAAGTGTATTCATATCGTTTACCTCCGATGAAAACGTTTTCTTTATATCTGTAACCATACTATCATAATTTTTTAAAAATTATATCAGCCTAAAACAAGATCCAAAATTAAAATTATTCTCTAATTTCAAAAAAAGTGTGTATCGCACTATTTTTTATAGGTTGATATTAACGGATTAACGGACAATACTCTTATTTTGATGAAAGACCTATTATTATTAAGGGCCAAATAGAAACAAGCATTAGCCTAAATAGCCCTTAACGTATATCTAGAAGGGACCACTCATTCGCCGATAAGCAGGCACCTTTCGCTTTTCTTATTACCATTTTGGTTTTTATGTGTTATGATAATTAGTTGTAAAATGAAGTTGATTAGAAGGGGTAATTGTGTATGATTTATTTAGACAACAGTGCTACAACTAAACCCTATAAAGAAGTTCTGGAGACGTATTTAACTGTTTCTGAACAATATTTTGGTAATCCATCTTCTCTTCATACACTAGGATTAGAAGCAGAGAAAGTGTTAACACGTTCTCGAGAAGTAATAGCCAAGTTGTTAGGTGTTAAAGCTAAAGAAGTTATTTTTACTTCTGGGGGGACAGAAGGAAATAATTTAGCTATAAAAGGGGTCTCTTTAGAGCACCTTTCTAGAGGGAAACATATCATTACATCGGTAGTAGAGCACGCATCAACGTATGAAACCTTTGCCGAATTAGAAAATCAAGGCTTTGATGTGACGTATTTACCCGTCAATCCAACAGGACTTGTTTCGGTTGACGATCTTAAAAAAGCTATTCGTTCTGATACGATTTTAGTATCCCTTATTCATGTCAACAATGAAACAGGGGCTGTTCAGCCAATTCAAGAAATTGGGGAAGTACTTAAAGACTACCCTAAAGTATTATTTCATGTCGATCATGTACAAGGAATCACTAAAGTTCCAGTCCATTTAAAAAAACATCATATTGATCTTTGTACGATATCGGGACATAAATTTCATGGGGTAAAAGGAACTGGAGCATTATATGTAAGAGAGGGAATTACTTTAAGTCCAATGTTGCATGGTGGTGTCCAAGAAGCGAGGTTAAGAGCAGGAACAGAAAATGTACCAGGTATTGCTGCTTTAGCAAAAGCTCTTCGAATGACGATGGACAAGTCAGAAAAAGGAAAATCAAACCTAATTCGACTTCAGGAAAAAGCCATTGCCGGCTTAAAAGAGATTGATGGTATTATTCTTAATAGTCAATCAGGTAAAGGGCATGCTCCTCATATTGTGAATTTCTCGATTCCTGGTGCAAAACCAGAAGTAGTGATACAGTCGTTATCCCATCAACAAATATATGTATCCACTAAATCTGCATGTTCGTCAAAATTATCTTCACCAAGTCGAATTTTATTAGAAATGGGCTTAGGTCATAAACGAGCCGAAAGTGCAATTCGCATAAGTTTTTCCTATGAAACGCAAGTTGAAGAAATTGATACATTTATTCAAGTGATGAAAAAAGAAGTACCCAAATTATTACAAGTAATGAGGTAGAAGAAAATGAAATATGATCATATATTAGTTCGTGTCGGAGAATTAGCATTAAAAGGAAAAAACCGTTCAGTATTTGAAAAAGCTCTAGCAAGTAATATCAATGTTGTTTTAAAGGGCTATGATGTAAAAGTCCATAGAATGTTTGGAAGAATTATGATTGAATTGCATGATGCACGTGAAGAAGAAATTATTGAGAAATTAAAAGATGTATTTGGTATTCATTCTTTTAGCCTAGCTTTAAAAGTCGAAAACGAATTAGAAGCGATTCAAAAAGGTGCACTTGCTGCACTAATGGATAGTAGAAATCAACCCGTTCGTACCTTTAAAGTAACGGCTAAGCGACCGAACAAAAATTTTCCCATTGATTCACAATCGTTAAATCCTTTGGTCGGTGGATATGTACTACAAAATACGGAGGATATAACGGTTAACGTTCATAAACCAGATGTAGAAATAAGAGTCGAAGTTCGTGAAACGGCAACTTATATCACATGTGGAAATATTCCTGGGGCTGGCGGGCTGCCGGTTGGTACAGGTGGAAAAGTGATGCTCATGTTATCTGGTGGTATTGATAGCCCAGTCGCTGGTTATTTAACAATGAAACGTGGGGTCAAAATTAACGCTATTCATTTCCACAGTCCCCCGTATACAAATGAACGAGCTAAAGAAAAAGTAAAAGAACTTGTCAGGATTTTAACGAAATACTGTGGAACGATTCAATTGCACCTTGTCCCATTTACAGAAATGCAAACGACCATCCATGAAAAAGTTCCTGGTGATTATGCGATGACGATTATGAGAAGAATGATGATGCGCATCAGTGAAAAGATTGCAGATAATCAAAAACAAACAGCGTTAGCTATTGCTACAGGCGAAAGCTTAGGACAAGTGGCGAGTCAAACGCTCCATAGTATGAATGCAATTAATGAAGTGACGAATATGCCGATCATACGTCCATTAGTTACGATGGATAAGTTAGAAGTTATTGAAATCGCAAAAAAAATTGGTACGTACGAAACGTCAATCTTACCTTATGAAGATTGCTGTACCATTTTCTTACCTCCTAATTCTAAGACAAGACCTAGAAGAGAATTAGCGAATAAATTTGAAGGTAACTTTGACTTCACATCGTTAGTTGATAAAGCAGTTGCTGAAACAGAAGTTGTTACTATTCGTAATCAACCAACTAAAGAAGAACAGGCTGTGGACGATTTATTTTAAATAGACATATAAGTGCTAATAAAAAGACCGCCGAATGGCGGTCTTTTCGTGGTTTTATATGCGTTGTTGCTTATGGATCATACCTGTCCTTTATTTAACTAAAAGAAATTGTCAAGTTAAATGTAACAATTACCAGTGAGAAATTTGCATTAAAACACCTCGTCTGACACAGTCTATAGTTAACAAAGGAGGTGAGACACATGGCAAACAACAACAGCTCAAACCAATTAGTAGTACCTGGAGTACAACAAGCATTAGACCAAATGAAATACGAAATCGCTTCTGAGTTCGGTGTTCAACTTGGTCCAGATGCAACTGCTCGTGCTAACGGTTCTGTCGGTGGTGAAATCACTAAACGTTTAGTTCAAATGGCAGAACAACAAATGGGTGGTTATCAACAACAATAATCTAAATTACCATTTATATCATGGCTGATGAGGGTACGGTTTATTCCGTACCCTCTATTTTTTATTTTAAAAAAATATTCAAAAAAATAGTCGAATTCTGATATAATGAAATTGTCCGATACTTTTGATGAGGGGGAAACTACATGAAACGCGAAGATTTAATTGCTCCAGAGTATTACAATTTATCACAAGAAGTAGAGAAATTTGCGCAGAATGAGGACTTATTAGCAATCAAATGGTTAAGCGAAGAAGGGGAAACGCGTAATGTTTCTTATGCAGAATTAGTAAAGAATGTAAATAAGATTGCAAACGCTTTCCTTAGCCAAGGGTTAAAACAAGGGGATCGAGTACTGTTACTTCTTCCGAGATTACCAGAGGCTTATTTTACTTATCTGGCTTGTTTAAAAGCAGGCTTAGTTATTATTCCATGTTCAGAAATGCTGCGTGCGAAAGATTTAATCTACCGTATTAATCATGCGGAAGCAAAGGCAGTTATAGCATATTATCAGTTCACTACTGAAGTGAACCTTATTCAAGTAGAAATGCCATCATTAACTCATAAGTTTGTCGTTGGTGCAGAAGAAGAAGGCTGGACATCTCTTGATGCATTAGCTGCAGATGCAAGTGATGTTTATGAAGGCGCTAAAACAAAACGTGATGAAATGGCATTCTTACCATATACTTCTGGTACAACTGGAAACCCTAAAGCGGTTGTGCATACACACGGTTGGGCTTTCGCACACTTACAAACAGCATCTAAAAAATGGTTAGGTGTTCAAGAAGGAGATGCGGTTTGGGCAACGGCTGCACCAGGGTGGCAAAAATGGATTTGGAGTCCATTCTTATCGACAATTGGTATGGGAGCAACGGCTTTTGTATACCACGGTAAATTTAGTCCAAATACATTCTTACAATTACTTCAAGACCATGAAATCAACGTATTATGTTGTACACCAACTGAGTACCGCTTAATGGCAAAAGTAGATAACATTGAACAGTATTCTTTACCAGCTTTACGCAGTACCGTATCGGCTGGTGAGCCATTAAACCGTCAAGTTATCGATACATTTAAGAAACACTTTAATGTAGAAGTTCGTGATGGGTATGGTCAAACAGAAAACACATTATTAGTTGGTACTTTAATGGGAATGGAAATTAAACCAGGCTCAATGGGTAAACCAACACCAGGAAACCAAGTTGAAGTCATTGACGAAGATGGAAACCCTGTACAAACTGGTGAAGTAGGAGATATCGCAGTACACCGCAGTACACCAGCTTTATTTACTGAGTATTATAAAGATCCTGAGCGTACAGCAATGGCGTTCCGTGGCGATTGGTATATTACAGGTGACCAAGCGAAAAAAGATGAAGATGGTTACTTCTGGTTTGAAGGTCGTAGCGATGATATCATCATTAGTTCAGGTTATACAATTGGGCCATTTGAAGTTGAAGATGCTTTAACTAAGCATTCTGCAGTTAAGGAATGTGCGGTTGTAGGAAGCCCTGACGAAATTCGTGGAAGCGTAGTAAAAGCATTCATCGTTCTTAGAAACCCTGAAGACGAAAAAGATGAAAATTTAATCGCTAGTTTACAGGATCACGTTAAAACGTTAACAGCTCCTTATAAGTATCCAAGACGTATTGAGTTTGTTCAAGACTTACCTAAAACAACTTCAGGAAAAATTCGTCGTGTTGAGTTACGTCAACGTGAAAAAGAAATGCACGCTTAATATTTAAAATATTAATTGAGCGAGCGCTCGTTTATTAAAAGGTAGGAGACCTGTCTCCTACCTTTTGTTTCATTAAGAAAGTGAAAAATTGTGAGCAGAGAAGTTTATTCGACGTACTGAACAATTTTAAGATAGAAGACAAGTGCAACGACGTCTCTGTTATTGGCCTAATGACTCGCTAATCGGTGAGTTTTCTTTAACGTAAAAGAGCGTTGGTCTGCCCCTTGCATTTTATGTTCAGTTTTGTGAAGATGTTGGAAGTGACATGATAGAGAAAGTGAGTGATACGATGGCAACGTTATGGTTTGGTGGTACTTTCTATACGATGGAAAAGGAAGGGGAAAGAGTAAAAGCGGTTGTAACGAAAAACGGAATTATTAAAGCGCTTGGAAATGTTTCTGAATTGGAACAAACTTTTGGAAGTCAAATTACTGAGAAGGTGAATATTAAAGGTGGATTTGCATATCCAGGTTTCGTTGATAGCCATTTACATATGATTGGACACGGGGAACGCTTAATTCGTCTTGATTTATCCGAAGTCGATTCTGCAATGAGGATGAAAGAGTTATTAATCGAAAAAGTGAAAGAGGCAGAAGCAGGTGACTGGATCATTGGAGAAGGCTGGAATGAAAATAACTTTTCTGACCGAAAAATCTTTCATTTTAATGAGTTAGATGAAATTGCACCAGAGCATCCGATGTTACTCAAAAGAATTTGTCGCCACGCTTTATTAGCCAATAGTAAAGCGATGGAACTTGCTAATGTTCAAATAGAAACTCCTGATCCACAAGGTGGTGTGATTGTTCGTGATAATGATGGTCAACCAACAGGCTATTTTCTTGATGAAGCACAAGAATTAATAAAACAAGCTGTACCTGAAGACAGTAGGAAATATTTACATAAAGCACTAACGAAATCGGTGGATGACATGCTTTCACTTGGATTAGTTGGCGGACATACAGAAGACTTATCCTATTACGGTTCTCCAGACCGACCACTTCAAGCTTTTCAAGAAGTAATTGATGGACAGAAAAGGAAGTTTAGAGCCCATTTACTCGTACATCATCAAGTAGCCAAAACGGTTGAACAAGAATTTGCAAAGAAATTCTCTAATCATCCATATATTGAATTAGGCGCTGTAAAAATCTTCGCTGACGGAGCTTTGGGTGGAAGAACAGCATTACTAAGCTCACCATACAATGATGCACCTGATACGAATGGGGTAGCCATCCACCCCGAAGAAGAACTTGGGGAGATCGTTAAGTTCGCAAGGTCTATAAAGAAACCTGTTGCGATTCATACGATTGGTGATTTAGCGGTTGAGTTTGCATTAAATGCGTTAGAAAAATATCCGCTTATTGGTGAGTTGCCAGACCGATTAATCCATGTACAAGTGTTAAGACCAGAGCTAGTACATCGTATGAAAAAGCTGCCGCTTATATTAGACATTCAACCATCATTCGTTGCTACCGACTTCCCATGGGTAGAAGAAAGGCTTGGATACGAAAGATTACCTTTAGCTTTTGCCTGGAAATCATTATTAGATTATGGATTCGTATGTGCTGGGGGATCAGATGCACCGATTGAAAGTGTAAATCCATTAGTAGGAATTCATGCTGCAGTAACAAGAAGAAAGCTATCTGAGGACCACGAAGGATACTTGCCAGACCAAAAGTTATCCATGTTTGAAGCGATACAGTTATATACATCGGGAAGTGCTGCAGCAATCAACAAACAAGATCGATTTGGACTCATTAAAGAAGGATTTGCAGCCGATTTTACAATCTTAGAAAAAGACCTTTTTGAGTTAAAAGGAAATGATATTATCAAAGCAAATCCAATCATGACCGTCGTTGATGAAACTGTCATGTATGAACAATAATAAGACTAGAATATATGAACAAATAAAAGGCTGACGCAATGTCAGCCTCATTGGATTAAAAATAGGGAACTCACAAGCCCTTATTTCCTTCAAAAGCGGTTCTTTTTGAAGTTTGAAGCATTGTGAGGCTCTTATTTGTTGATTTTCGTGTTGTTTCATAAAGAATCATTGCAAATAAGGGCTTCTGAGTGCTCTAAAACCTTAAAAGTAGTGGTTTTCATTAAAATAAGGTCCACTCAGTGCCCTAATTACTTAAAGCAATTTTGTTCAACCCACGATCTCGGTGGATAGCTCCTACATTTATGCCTGTAAACGGCATCTTCCGCATTCTTTTGTATCATCTAGAGAAATTTGCGTTGAACTTTTTGCCAAAATGAATTGTTTTTTAATTTCAGAACTTTAATTTGACGTGGTGACACTTTAATTTGTAATTGTTTCGCGTGACGAATGCTCATTGCTTCGTTATCTAAACCAATAATCGGATAATCATTTCCGTCTTGAACAATTTCAAGCTTTAACGTTCTCGTATCACTCAATAAAAATGAAGTTCCGAGTGTTCGGTAATCGTTATTGTTAATAGAAGCAATTTCACTTACTTGCATGGAAGGTAAACGAGGATCTACGACGGCGCCGCGAACCGACTTATTATAGCCCGTGCTACCTGTAGGAGTTGAAACGACTATTCCATCACCGCGAAAGGTTTCAAAGTGCTCGTTATCAATAAGAACGTCGATCACTAATGTTTTGATGACATTAGAGCGAATACTGCATTCATTAATACAATAGTATGGCGTCTCCTCGTCAATTTTTACTTCAATGGTTGAATATTTTCTTACTTCAACTTGTTCATCTTTCATCGAAGCCATCATTTTATCTACTTCTTGGATCGTAAAGTCTGTGTAAAAGCCAATATCCTCAGTGTTAACACCAACGTATAAACAATCTTCTCGAAAGTTTGTTTTTCGAAGAGCTTGTAAAAATGCATTGTCTCCGCCGATAGAAACAATGATGTTGGCTTTGTCCACTTCATTAACGGTTTCAAAATCGTGTTGATGAGCTAAATCATGTAATTCAGAAATTTTTTCCTCCATTTCTGGTGTTCGTTTATAAAAGAAAAAAAGATTTTTACGATTGGGCATAATATGTAACTTCCTTTCAAAAATAGGCTACCTTCTTATGGTACATTATTTTTTTCATACGTAGTATTGTCAACTCTTTAAATGTACATGCGTTTCATAATTTCAAACAATATGCTAAAATTTAACAATGTATTAAAGTATAGGAGTGTATATTAATTATGAGTAAAAAAAGATGGCTTGCGCTATTAGCAGTTGTGGTCCTATTCATCCTTTCCACTACGATTAATTTTAGGACTGCAACTACAACAACGAATTGGGATGAAGTTTTTTCTGGTGTGGACCGTAAATGGGTAGAACGAACAATACGTGAAGGGGAAAGAAAAGAAAAGATTGTTGTGTTGGATGTAAGTGGAGTCATTCAAGACCAAGAAGATAGCTCATTACTATTTCAAACACCTGGGTACCGACATCGAACCTTTTTACAAATGCTTGAGCATGCTGGAAAAGATCCAGATGTAGAAGGAATTATTATTCGAGTGAATTCACCAGGTGGCGGAGTCGTTGAAAGTGCTGAGGTCTATGACAAAATCCGCAGTATTCAAGAGGAATACTTTAAGAAAGTATACGTTTCAATGGGCAGTATGGCCGCTTCTGGTGGATATTACATAGCAGCTCCGGCTGATAAAATCTTTGCAAATACATCAACAATTACAGGATCTTTAGGAGTTATTATGCAGTCGTACAATGTTTCCGAGTTAGCGGAACAGATTGGTATTAAAGAACAGACCATTAAAAGCGGTGAATTTAAAGATATTATGTCACCGACTAGAGATATGACTGGAGATGAAAGAGAAATCCTTCAATCGATTATTGATGATGCTTATAATGAATTTGTGCAGGTAATCGTAGAAGGAAGAGGTCTACCGGAGGATGAGGTTAGAAACATTGCTGATGGTCGAATTTATAGCGGTTCTCAGGCAAAACAACTCAATTTAGTTGATGAAATTGGAAGCTATGAAGAAACTGTAGATGCATTAATTGAAGATTTAGGTTTTGGGAACTTACGAGTGATTCGTTATGAGACATCTGTAGGTTTTAATGATTTACTGCAATTATCAGCACAAAAGTTATCGACTGATCAAGGTGATTTACTTGGATTGCAGCAATTATTACGACAAACCAATTCCCCGTCCTTAATGTATTTATATACGAAGTAGGAGAAGGTTTATGGAAAATAATTTTACCGAATTACAAGAAGAAAAAGTCGAAGTGACCGATAACCATGCACAAAAAGATTACCGTTATGCCGGGTTTTGGATGCGATTATGGGCATTTTTATTAGACGGCATTATCATTTTTAGCATTAACGGAATTTTAGTTACACCCGTTTTAAGATGGTTAGACCTTACACAGGAAACGATTTGGTTTTTCTCAGTGGCAGGAGCGTTAACGACGCTAATCGGATTTATATATTTTACGCTGTTGACCAAGTGGTTTTCACAAACATTAGGTAAACAAGTATTTGGTATAAAAGTAGTCCAAACCAATGGTGAAGCTCTTTCCTGGAAAACAGCTGTGTTCCGCGAAGTAATCGGCAGATATTTGCATCATCCTTTTTTACCTTTGAAAATGCTTTATTTAATTATTCCTTTTTCACAAAGAAAACAAGGCTTGCATGATCGAATTGCCGACACCTATGTCATACACGAAGAAAGATAACCTGTCATTTGACAGGTTTATTTTTTTTACATTGGTCAATAATGGAAAAGGTTACGACTTAATATAATCTTAAAATGAAATGGTGATTAGAATGAATACCATCATTCTCGTTATATTAATAATTTTTCTGCTCTTATTTATTATTTCTATAACAAAATTAACGATCTTTATCAGCTATTATCATAATGGCGACGACGATGAATTAATGGTTCGCGTTCGCATGTGGAAAGTTCTCTCTTATACGTTTAAAGCACCATTAATCAAAATTGATAAAGACTCTCCATCATTAATTGTGGAAGAAGAACAGGAAATCGGTGGAATAGAAGATGAGAAAAAAGTAAAAATAACATTTGAAAGGATTATGAGAGAACTTGAAAGGGTTAAAGATTTTTTACAGCATGTCGTCGGGTTCCATAAAATTGTACGTCGCTTTTTGAAACGTGTATCTGTTAAGGATATAAGATGGACGACAAATATAGGTGTATCTGATGCTGCTTTAACAGGCTTCCTTTCAGGAATGGCCTGGTCTGTAAAAGGTGGACTCGTCGGCTTAATTGCTAATTACACAAGAATGAGAAATATGCCGAAGTTAACGATTACCCCCCATTTTCAACAGACGCTATCTCAAACGGATTTTAAATGTATAATTTCTTTTAGAATCGGACATTCTATCATCGCGGGTCTTCTTGTATTAAGGCACTGGAAAAGGAGACCAGCATCACTGAAACCAAGTGAGGAAAAAGCATAGCTCAATTACAACTACATAATTCAAAACTTAAGATATAAAAGGTTGATAATTGGGGACAATAGAAATATAACAAAAATGACAGGAGGTAATTATTATGTCAGATCATCCTATTCAAGGCTTAATGAAAACAGCTATGGAAAATTTAAAAGAAATGGTTGATGTAAATACAATTGTAGGTGACCCAGTTGAAACTCCTGATGGAAGTGTTATTATGCCAATTTCGAAAGTAGGCTTCGGGTTTGCTGCGGGTGGTAGTGAGTTCGTAGTTGACCATAAAACAGCGACAGGTACAACTGAAACACTACATCCTTTTGGTGGAGGTAGCGGGGGCGGTGTTTCCATTACCCCAATCGCTTTCTTAGTTGTTAGTTCAACTGGTGTTAAAATGGTTCATCTAGACAGTAGTACGCACTTATATGAAAAGCTTCTTGATTTTGCACCACAAGTAGTTGAAAAAATTCAACAAATGGTAAACAGCAGTAGTGGCGGGAACCAAAATCAAGATGAAACAAAAATTACAACGACAACTTCAACAACTTCTACATTAGAAGATATTGATCCAGATCGTTTAACTTAAAAAGAGTTAGTAACGAGGGGTACGTTGTGACCTCTCGTTTTTTGGTGGAGTCAATATTCACTTAAAAATGAATTTTTAGGATTAGCTTTTTTTGTAGGGCTCTTGAAGCAGGGATTAAGACAAACGTGTAGAAATACAAATAGGTTGAAAATATTGCTAAAAAAAATTATGATTAACACTGTACATATGTTAATAACTAAGGGAGGAAAATTTATTATGGCAAACGTAACATTTAAAGGTAACCCAGTAACATTAGTAGGTAACGAAGTAAACGTTGGGGATACGGCACCAGATTTCACAGTACTTGCTAACGACTTATCTCCGGTAACATTAGCAGACAGCAAAGGGAAAGTCCGTTTAATCAGTGTAGTACCATCTGTTGACACTGGAGTTTGTGATCAACAAACACGTCGATTTAATGAAGAAGCAGCGGGTCTAGGTGATGTACAAGTTTTAACAGTAAGTGTTGACCTACCTTTCGCTCAAAAACGCTGGTGCGCTGCAGCAGGTATTGAAAACCTTCAAACGGTTTCTGACCACCGTGACTTATCTTTCGGTAAAGCATACGGTGTTGCAATCGAAGAGCTTCGTTTATTAGCTCGCGCAGTGTTTGTCATTGATGCTAACGATAAAGTAACATATGTAGAATATGTTTCAGAAGCAACAAACCATCCAAACTACGAAGCAGCAATCGAAGCTGTAAAAGCAGCTCAATAATAACACATAAAGCAGAAGAGGCTGAGTTCATCAGCCTCTTTTTTGCTGTAAGCGACGGAACTAGCTTACACCGAACTTATTTTGTTCTATGGAATGAAAAGAAAGTTCAATTATAAAATCTCTTTTTAGAAAATAATCCCGTACAATATTAAAAAATCCTCCACAAAAGGTTTATTATTTGAATGTTTTTGCTAGAATATACGAATGGGCAAAAAATAGAACGGGGGAGAAATCATGTTAGAAGCAAAAACTAATTTAGAAAAACTATTCGTGGTTATAGATGAGAGTGCGGAATTATTAAAAGAAGAGCTTGACGTTACTTACTTAGAAGCTTTAGCGGAAGCTGGAGAAAATCTATTTCAAGGTGAAGTCGTGCAAGAACTCACTTCTTCTACGAAAAAGCAATTAAAGCAACGTTTAGAACAAGTCGATGTAGAATCATTACATAAGGAAGAGGTGCGAAAAGCACTACAGTTAGCGGTCCTAAAAGGTATGAAAGAAGCGACCCAACCAAATCATGCTCTTACGCCGGATACCGTAGCCGTTTTTATCAGTTATTTAGTGAACAAAGTGACGAGCAAAATGAAAGAAGTTACAATAGGCGACCCAGCTGTGGGTACAGGAAACCTACTAACGGCTGTTATGAATGGGCTTCCTAAGCAGTCGAAAAGCTACGGATTAGAAGCGGATGAAACACTATTACATTTAGCGTTTGTCAGTGCGAATTTACAACAACAAGAAATTGAACTGTACCACCAAGATAGTATTCGCCCGTTAAGCTTAGCGCCTGTAGATGTAATGATATCGGATTTACCAGTAGGGTATTATCCAAACGAAGACATTGCAGCTGATTATGAGTTGAAGGCAAAAGAAGGCCGGTCGTTCGTTCACCACTTAATGATTGAAAAATCACTAGAGTTGACAAGAGAAGATGGCTATCTCATCTTTCTGGTTCCTAACTTCTTATTTGAAAGTGATCAATCACCGGCACTTAATGCTTACTTAAAAGAAAAATCAATCATCTTAGGCTTATTACAATTGCCGCCGACGATGTTTAAAAACGCACAATCTGGAAAAAGCATTTTAATCCTGCAGAAAAAGGGGCCAAATGCAATTCAACCACGCCAAGCTTTACTCGCAGAAATGCCATCTTTTTCACGTCAAGACGCATTGGCAGATATGTTAAAGCAAATTGATCGTTGGTTTAAAGAGGAATTAAATCTGTCGTAAAATTTCCAAAATCGCTAGATACCCTAAAAAATAATAGATCGATGTAAAAAAATAATAGAGGCTCCTTGATATTTGATGTTCACGAAACCATGGGATTAGTTATTCATGGCTTTCAAGTCAAATACCTCAAGGGGCCTTTCTTTTCGTAACATGCGCATTCTAAGAATTTTTCAACATAATAAACTTCACATTCGGTTACATTAATGATGGGTTACTCTTTAAAAAGAAAAGCGTATTCATTTCTGAATTTAAAGACTTTAGTAGATGTAGTTGAAAATACTGAATTTCAATGTTTAAATAGGTATGGTCATCATATGATTATTAGTCTAGGATTACCAACTCATGACCAACGATTAAGAACTTGATTATAGATAATGAGTGATAATGATTAACTCAGTACAAATAAAAGGAGCGGTTGATAATAATGGCAAAGATAATAGCAATCAATGCAGGTAGTTCCTCACTAAAGTTTCAATTATTAGAGATGCCAGAAGAGACAGTGTTAACGAAAGGTATCGTTGAGAGAATAGGTTTAGGTGATAGTATTTTTACAATTGAGGTTGACGGTGATAAGAAAAAAGAAACAACAGATATCCCGGACCATTCGTTTGCTGTAAAAATGTTACTTGATAAGTTAACAACTCTTGGCATTATTTCGTCATTAGATGAAATTGAAGGAATTGGTCATCGCATCGTACATGGCGGTGAAAAATTTAATGACTCAGTTCTAATAACAGATGAAGTATTAGCTGGAATTGAGGAAGTTTCTGAACTAGCACCATTACATAACCCAGCTAATATTGTCGGAGTAAAAGCTTTTAAAGAAGTTTTACCGAATGTACCAGCAGTTGGTGTGTTTGATACAGCTTTCCACCAAACGATGCCGGAAAAATCATTTCTATATAGCTTACCTTACGATTACTACAAAGAATACGGCATTCGTAAATACGGTTTCCACGGGACATCACACAAATATGTATCCGAACGTGCTGCAGAATTACTTGACCGTCCGTTAGAACAAATTCGTTTAATTTCTTGTCATTTAGGAAATGGAGCAAGTATTGCTGCAATTGATGGAGGTAGATCAATTGATACATCGATGGGCTTTACACCTCTAGCAGGGGTAACGATGGGAACGCGTTCTGGTAATATTGATCCTGCGCTAATTCCGTACATTATGGAGAAGACAGGGAAGACAGCTCAAGAAGTGTTAGATGTATTAAATAAAAACAGCGGGATGCTTGGGGTTTCTGGTTTTTCAAGTGATCTTCGAGATATTGAGCAAGAAGCGGAAAACGGTAATGAACGTGCTGAATTGGCTCTAGAAGTATTTACTTCACGAATTCATAAATATATTGGTTCTTATGCGGCTCGTATGAACGGTGTCGACGCAATCATCTTTACAGCAGGGATTGGTGAAAACAGTGATGTCATTCGCGAACGCGTACTTCGTGGATTAGAATTCATGGGTGTGTACTGGGACCCGACATTAAATAAAGTAAGAGGAAAAGAAGCTTTTATCAATTATCCACATTCACCTGTAAAAGTACTAATCATCCCGACAAACGAAGAAGTGATGATTGCAAGAGATACAATGAGATTATCACAATAATAATATTCAGTTTCAAGAGGCGTCCCATTCAAATGGTTAGCCTCTTTTTCTTTGGCTCTTTTCTATAAGAATGTTGCTTTTAGCTATTGGACCGTAACCAAGCGCAAGCTTGGTTCTTCACGCTTTAGCGTGAAGCTTTTGAATATAAATCAGCCAGATGGATAAATGAATTTATCCATTAGGGCTGATTTATATTCAAAAAACGGTCCAATAGCAATAAAGTTTACGAAAACACCCTTTTCTTTTGACTCCAATCACTTACGCAAGCCCTTCTTCGAAACCACATTTCTCGATCAGCAAATATTCCCCCTTTCTTTAATGAAATGCCGCCCTTTTATCCAAACGTAAAAAACTTTTATTCACGATATAGATCGCATACAATGGAAGTAACTTAGAATTATTGGGAGAGTGTTCATAATTGACCTGGATGAACAAACAAGAAGGAGAACGTGTCGTCGAATTTTTCATCGTGAGAGAACGTGAAACGAGCATTGCGACGAATGGAAGCGAATATATATCTCTCACTTTAAGTAATAAGGATGGAATCATACGAGCAAAATTATGGGACGTAACGGAAAAAGAGAAGGAATGGTTGCTTAAGCGAGCACTTATTAAAGTGGATGGCCTTATTACATTTTATCGAGGGCAGCGACAATTAACGATCCAGCGGGTTCGTTTAGTGACGGAAGAAGACGAGATTGAAATTAATGATCTATTAAATCATGCGAATATTCCACGTGAAGATTTGTGGCAAGAGTTACGGATGTTTATTGAAGACATTGACAGTGAAACGCTTCGAGAACTAGTAAAGACACTGTTAAGGAAGAAAGAGGTCCGCGAAAAGTTAACGACCATTCCTGCAGCGAAGCAATATCATCATGCTTATTATGCTGGGTTACTCGAGCATATTGTTACACTTTGTCATGCCTCAGCCCAACTCTTACAAGTATACCCGCAAATAAATAAAGATGTCATTATGGCAGTCTGTATTTTACATGATATCGGAAAAACAAAAGCATTAAGTGATCCGGTTGTACCAGACTATACAACGAATGGTGAATTAATTGGTCATGTTGTCTTAAGTATAGAAATGATATTAGAAGGAGCCATAGAAGCAGGAATTTCGACAGACGATACCGAAGTTTTAGCAGTAAAGCATTGTATTTTATCTAGTCACGTGAATGATAGCCTGCAAAGCGGGGTAAGCAGCAAAACAGCAGAAGCCATATTTTTTCAACATATTAATAAACTAGATAATCAATTGAATGCTCTTTTTATGATAGGAACTGACGCCAATGAAGATTGGACATTTTCACCGATGTTTAAGAGGAGAATGTACACGAATCGTAAGTAAATTGGACGACAACTGAGGGGGAACAGGGGATGAACCGAGTATCGCTAGAAAAAATAGAGAAAAGAAAGTTAACATCTGATCAATTAACAAATCGTATGGACCCAAGCCAATTCCCATTCGAAACGACAGCAGAAGCAGGCAGTTTAACAGGGGAAATGATCGGACAAGAAAGGGCGGTTCAAGCGATTGATTTTGGGTTAACCGTTAAACAAGAAGGATACAACTTATTTTTAGTAGGGCCAAGTGGTACTGGCAAAACAACGTTTGCAAGATCAAAGGTAAAAGAAGTTGCTGCTACAAAATCGACACCATCAGACTGGATTTATGTTTATAATTTTGCTCACTCAGATCAACCGATTGCGATATCGCTACCGCCAGGTCAAGGTGTTATTTTTCAGCAAGACATTACGGAATTTATCACTGAAGTTCGCCAAGAGATAGAAAAAGTGCTTTCTAGTAAAGAATTTGAACAAACAAAAATTGATATCATTCAATATTACGAAGAAATTATTAACTTAGAGTGGCAAGAATTAGATGAGCTAGCTTACAATGAATATTTTCAGATTGAAAGAAATTCAACGAGCCTAATGGCGATACCGCTAGATGAAAATAGAGAAGCACACACGGAAGAAACCTATCGCAATCTTTCAAATGAACAAAAACAACAGATTGCTGAGAAGTCGAGAGAGCTTAATAAACGTTTGACCGAAATTAACAGACGAACCGCTCTTTTAGAACGTGATTTAAAGAAAAGTATTCAGGACCTTGAAGAAAATACAATCTTGGATACGATCCACCCTTATATTGAACAGTTAGTAAATAAGTACTCAGGGCAACATAAGCTGGCTGACTATATTATGAGTTTAGAAAAAGATATTATTGCAAACTGGCAGGACTTGATTGACTCACCAATGGATGAAGAAGAAGACTTATTTACTTCTTTATTACAAAAAAATGAAAAAAAAGACGAATCTCGTTATCATGTGAATGTGTTTATAGATAATAGTGAGGTAAAAGGGGCACCGGTCATCCACGAAAATAATCCTACCTACACGAACCTATTTGGGAAATTTGATTTCAAAAGTGCATTTGGATCGCTGATGACTAGTTTTTCAATGATGAAGCCAGGTGCGTTTCATTTGGCGAATGGAGGTTATATTATTCTTCAGGCGTCTGATCTGCTCGCAAATCCTTATTCTTGGAATGCATTAAAACGAATGCTTAAAACCGGTGAATTGCGAATTGAGAATTTGTTAGAGGACAGCGGTAGTTCTGTCGTTTCTGCGGGGCTTAAACCAGAGTCGATCCCCGTTGAAATGAAGGTGATTTTAATTGGGACAATCGATATCTACCGACTGCTCTATACTTATGATGAAGACTTTAAAAAATTCTTTAAAGTAAAAGTAGATTTTGATGTGGAAATGGAACGAAATGATGAGCATTGTATGAAATATGCATCATTTATCCATACTTATTGTAAAACTCAAAATTTATTGCATTATACAAAAGAGGCCGTTGGAAGAATAATTGATTTTAGTACTCGATTAAGTAACAATCAAAACAAACTAACGACTTGCTTTCATGAAATCACAGAGTTGTTAGTAGAAGCAAATTATTGGGCTGTGATAGAAGAAGCTGCGTATGTGACAGCAATTCATGTCGATAAAGCCCTAAAAGAACGCAAGCAACGTTCAAACTTAATCGAAGAAAAAATAAACAAATCTATCGAAGACGGAACGATCATGATTGAAACAGAAGGAGAGAAGGTCGGCCAAATTAATGGCTTATCTGTATTAAGTACCGGTAATTATACGTTTGGCCAACCGAATAA
This sequence comes from Alkalihalobacterium sp. APHAB7, assembly GCF_048323755.1. Classification (NCBI taxonomy): domain Bacteria; kingdom Bacillati; phylum Bacillota; class Bacilli; order Caryophanales; family Bacillaceae; genus Alkalihalobacterium; species Alkalihalobacterium sp. APHAB7. Next base: position 37,191 of record NZ_JBLWFS010000005.1, on the reverse strand, counting down.
AATTACAGCTAGAACGTATATCGGATCAAAAGGAATTATTAATATTGACCGTGAGTCTTATTTGAGCGGACCTATTCATTCCAAGGGATTATTTATTTTATCTGGTTACTTGCAAGGTGAGTTTGCCAAAGATCATCCGTTACCTTTAGCTGCTAGCATTACATTTGAACAGTCGTATGATATGGTGGACGGTGATAGCGCATCTAGTACAGAACTCTATGGAATTTTATCTTCTTTAGCTGATCTTCCAATTAACCAAGGGATCGCTGTTACTGGGTCTGTTAACCAATTCGGTGAAGTACAGCCGATTGGTGGTGTTAATGAAAAGATTGAAGGGTTTTACTATACATGTAAATTGAAAGGTTTAACCGGAAATCAAGGTGTGATCATTCCGATACAAAATGTCAAAAATTTAATGTTAGATGAAGAAGTAGTTACAGCAGTAAGAGATCACCAGTTTTCCATTTGGGCAATTCAATCGATACAAGAAGGCATTGAAATTCTTACTGGGTATGAAGCGGGAGCCTACGATACACTGCACGGCTACTCAGAAGGAACGATCTATCATCGCGTTGAAAGACGATTAAATGAAATGGTCAAATGGTTTCGAAAAAATGGTTCAAACGAAAGGAGACAAAAGGAGTGTCATTAACGGTACAGGAAGAACGCTTGGTACTTGAAGTAGAACGTTGGGAACAAACTTTTTTTGAACATGATCCTACAGATTTTGAAATGATGTATCAAAAATGGGTAAATGTTAGCCTCGATCAAATGGCTAAAGAAAAACGATCCAAAGTATTAGAGACAATTGATAACTTTCTTTTCCATTTACATGCGATGATCCAGAACTCAAGATTTCATGAAGAGGCAAGAGAGAGAATATTAGAACAAGCAAAAGTGTTTGATGCAGAAATTGAAGACGTTCATGATATAAGACAGTTATCCATTGAAAAATTGAACTTCATGGCCAAACAGCAAATGGCTAAGCAACGTTTATTGTCTTTAGGGCAAGGTGGGGTAGCTGGTATGGGAGGCATTGTTTTATTAGGAATAGACCTGCCCGCGATGATCGCAATGAATATGCGAGCCATTCAACTTATAGCCTTATCTTATGGCTATGATGTAAAACGTCCATCAGAAATGATGATTGCGCTAAAAGTTTTCCATGTGGCCTCACTTCCTAAAGACTTACAAGGTGGTGCATGGGATGCATTATGGAACGAAGTGCAGACGGCAGACAATGATGAGTGGTTTTATACAGGAAATGAGGAAATTGCAGACATTTCTTGGATCCAGCAACCATTGAGACAATTAGTAAAAGCAATGGTTATCATGTTACTGCGAAAAAAATTAATTCAAGGGGTACCACTTATCGGTATGGCTTTTGGAGCAACGATGAACTATCAGTTTTCCAGACAAGTGACTGAAGTAGCGCAGCGTTTTTATCAGAAAAGGTTATTACTTGAAAGAAATTAAGGTAAAAATGTACCCTTAATTACGAAGAGATTGGAGTATAAATTTACAATTTATACTCCAATTAGGATATAGGATATTATTTCGTATTTTCTCTGCAAGTGTATTCTCAGCTTTGTTATTGATGAACTTTATCGCTTATATTTTGATTGGTACGATACCAAATCCATAAATCATTAATAATAGAAGCTAATTCTGAGATTTCACTATTTAACTCACATGACTTTTGAAAGTTCTCTTCATTATTTAGTGCAGCTTGTTTCTTATTAATTAATACTTCTAAATCAGCAATTCTATCAGGTATACTTCCACGTATTTTTTCCCATTGAAGTAAAATTTCTGTTTGTGTAGAAAATGTATATTCATCCCAGTCTTTATCAAAGTCGGGAAGCTTTATTCCTAAACGCTCATCATAAATAAATTGATAATCCACTTCTCCACCCCCTATAGTAATTTTACATGAACTTTTTCGAGATTTAAACATATAGATAGTGAAAACGTAAAAAGAAAAAGATTATACATTTTTTTAATTTAGCCTATTGCCAAAAAGGAAGATAGTTGATAAAGTAATGAATAATAATTAGTTTTCATTTAAATTTATTCATTCAGCAGAGGACATTGATCCTCTTATTTTTTAAAACATCAATGCATAAAAATTATACACAGAGAATTTATATTCATATATTATTGGAGGGAATAACATGAGTAAGAAAAAAGTGGTGCTAGCATATTCTGGAGGATTAGATACATCAGTTGCGATTAAATGGTTAAGCGATCAAGGATACGATGTTGTAGCAGTTGGATTAGATGTTGGTGAAGGTAAGGATTTAGACTTTATTAAAGATAAAGCTCTTAAAGTGGGAGCTATTCAGTCCTATACAATTGATGCAAAGAAAGAATTCGCAGAAGAATTTGTATTACCAGCACTTCAAGCTCATACATTATATGAGCAAAAATATCCACTTGTCTCAGCACTATCACGTCCGCTTATTTCTAAAAAGCTAGTTGAAATTGCAGAACAAGTGGGTGCTGATGCAGTAGCACATGGTTGTACAGGAAAAGGAAACGACCAAGTTCGTTTTGAAGTGTCTATTCAAGCTTTAAACCCAGACTTAGAAGTACTCGCGCCAGTTCGTGAGTGGGGTTGGTCTCGTGATGAGGAGATTGAGTATGCAAAAAATAATAATATTCCTATTCCGATTGACTTAGACAATCCGTATTCAGTCGATGCAAACCTTTGGGGACGTGCGAACGAGTGTGGAGTATTAGAAGATCCTTGGGCGACTCCACCAGAAGGTGCATATGAAATGACAGCACCTCTTGAGAAAACACCTGATGTGCCAGAGTACTTAGAAATTGCTTTTGAACAAGGTGTACCGGTTTCTATAGATGGAACAAAGTATGAACTGCATGAACTTATTTTAAAATTAAACGAAATTGCAGGTAAACATGGGGTTGGACGTATCGACCACGTTGAAAACCGCCTAGTAGGTATTAAATCTCGTGAAGTGTATGAGTGTCCAGGTGCGATGACACTAATAAAAGCACATAAAGAATTAGAAGACTTAACATTAACAAAAGATGTAGCACACTTTAAACCGGTGATCAGCCAAAAACTAGCTGAGCTGATTTACAACGGTTTATGGTTCTCTTCATTAACTCCAGCACTTCAAGCATTTTTAGCGGAAACTCAAAAGAATGTAACGGGTGTTGTTCGTGTAAAATTATTTAAAGGGCATGCTATCGTTGAAGGTCGTAAATCAGAATACTCATTATATGATGAGAAGTTAGCGACTTACTCAACTGATGATGAGTTTGACCATAATGCGGCAGTTGGATTTATTAAACTTTGGGGCCTACCAACAAAAGTAAGCAGTAAAGTAAACAAGGACGTTAACAGCCAGAAGGGGGTCAAACTGTGAGTAAGTTGTGGGGTGGTCGATTTACAAAAACAGCCGAAGAGTGGGTCGATGAATTCGGCGCCTCTATCGGCTTCGACCAACTACTCGTAGAAGAAGACATCGAAGGCAGTCTTGCACATGTTAAAATGCTCGGCAAGTGTGGAATTTTAACAGAAGACGAGGTTGAGAAAATTACTGAAGGTTTACAGAAGATCTTAGTAAAAGCTCAAAACGGTGAACTTGAATATTCTGTCCAAAATGAGGACATTCACTTAAATGTGGAAAAGTTCTTAATTGATGAGATCGGTCCAGTCGGTGGGAAACTTCATACAGGTAGAAGTCGAAATGATCAAGTAGCAACAGATATGCATTTATACTTACGTAAGCAAATGGAAGAAATTCTTTTAGAGATTAAAAACCTGCAAAACGCTTTAGTTCAACAAGGCAAACAGCATATTGAAACGCTAATTCCAGGGTATACACATTTACAACGTGCGCAGCCCGTATCGTTTGCCCATCACTTAATGGCTTATTTTTGGATGTTAGAACGAGACTATAACCGTTATGCAGATGGGTTAAAGCGAGTTAATATTTCTCCACTTGGTGCAGGTGCGTTGGCTGGTACTACGTTTCCAATCGACCGCCATTACAGTGCAGAATTATTAGGATTCGATGGAATTTATGAAAATAGTCTAGATGCAGTTAGTGATCGTGATTTCATTTTAGAATTCTTAAGCGGTTCTTCGATTTTGATGATGCACTTATCAAGGCTTTGTGAGGAAATCATTCTTTGGTCTTCACAAGAGTTTCGCTTTATTGAACTAGATGACGCATTTGCTACTGGAAGCAGTATTATGCCGCAAAAGAAAAATCCGGATATGGCGGAACTGATTCGTGGAAAAACAGGAAGAGTTTACGGAAGTTTATTCTCCTTGTTAACAATTCTTAAAGGTCTGCCACTTGCGTATAACAAAGATATGCAAGAAGATAAAGAAGGAATGTTTGATGCGGTAACAACGGTTAAAGGCTCACTAAAGATCTTTACGGGTATGATTGAGACAATGACCGTTAATACAGATGTGATGGAAAAAGCAACGCATTCTGACTTCTCAAATGCAACTGAGCTTGCTGATTATCTAGCAAGTAAAGGAATGCCATTCCGTGATGCTCATGAAGTGGTAGGAAAGCTAGTTCTTCATTGTATCCAACAAGGACATTTCCTGCTAGACCTGCCATTTGCGGATTATAAAGAAGCAAGTTCATTATTTGAAGAAGATATCTACGAAGTACTACAACCGAAAACAGTAGTTGCTCGTAGAAATAGTGCTGGTGGTACAGGCTTTGCTCAAGTGCAACTTGCGCTAGAAAAAGCTGAAACCTTATTAAATAATAAGACTCTTTTCTAAAAGAATGTTGCTTTTAGCTATTGGACCGTAACCAAGCGAAAGCTTGGTTCTTCACGCTTTAGCGTGAAGCTTTTGAATAGAAATCAGCCAGATGGATAAATGAATTTATCCATTAGGGCTGATTTATATTCAAAAAACGGTCCAATAGCAACAAAGTTTACGTAAACAGCCAATAATAAATAAAACCTGTTATATTTAATAAGAGATCTTCATTACGAAATACGAAACATAAAAAAAGGTAACGGAATTAGTTTTCCGTTACCTTTTAACGTTAATTTATTAAGAAACAAACATCGTATCTATACTCAATTTACTATCTTCTTTTTGCATGTACTCTACAATTTTTTCTTCTACAGAAACATCTAATTGTTGAAATCCTACGTTTCCAAATAAAATGTTAAATTCAAATATATAAAATTGATCACCGACCATGGCAACGTCAAAGCCAGCGTGGTTAATTCCTAATGTTTGAGCTACATGTTTTACTAGATCAATAGCTTCTCGCGGGATAAGTTCTAATACAATTTCCCCACCTTGTGAAACGTTGTTTAAGTGGCTCTCTCCATTACCTACTCGCCAATAAGCAGCTATAACATCATCACCAACGTAGACGATCCTCATATCACGATTTATTGGTAAATGCTCTTGTACATATAATACATTACTAATAGATGCATACTCACGGAACTCAGTGACGTCATTAATGAGGTAAACACCTTTGCCCATAGAATTTCTTACTTCTTTAGCGATAAACGGAAATGGCATTTCATTTAAAGCTGTTTCAAAACCGGACTGATTATTCGGTAAAATGAGTGTATAAGGCACATTTTGAGGACAAATAGAAAGTAAGGCGCGGGTCATTTCTATTTTGTCATGTCCTAAATGATAAGAGTTAACGCTAGGAAAGATCTTTTTATTTAAACCGTAAACGAGTGAATTTACTTGCCAATACTCAGGAAACAAAACCCAATCAGACTCTTTGATTTGCTTAATATGTTGAAACATAGAATCAGATTTTAAATAGGTAGTATTCGGAATACCTATAGTACGATAAGGGTTAAATGTAATATGTTTCATTTCTTCTGTTCTCTCCCTAAACAATATTCTGTTGTAATTTTTTTTAATAAAAGAAACCATTTGAATAAAAGTATTTCAAATATTCAAAAAACTAAAAGGGTTCCTGTGTTGTGAGTATGGAAGTAAAAAGTTACGGTAGTTAAATAAAAAGCGTTTTTTACCTAATCTAATTTTACTGATTGGGAGAAGAATTTCAACACTTTTTTTAGGGGAAAAAAGACAATTTTTTCTAATGACTCTTATCTCAAGGCTGTTTTCGTAAACTTTGTTGCTATTGGACCGTAACCAAGCATTCGCTTGGTTACGGTCCAATAGCTAAAAGCAACAATCTCTTAGAAAAGAGCCTTTCTCATAGATGGTTGCTTCCATAGAAAAGAGGATGACAAATGTGCCATCCTCTTTCATTTATTTATAGATTACTTATTTATTTCTAACAATTAATACATCACATTTCGAACTTCTTGTAATTGACTCAGAAACACTTCCGATTAAAATACGCTCTACAGCATTTAAACCTGTAGCTCCGGTGATAATTAGATCTATTTCATGTTTGTTAGCGATATCTCTAGGAATTCTAACTTTCGGTGAGCCGAAATCAAGAACTGTTGTAATGTTTGCAACCCCTGCTTTTTCAGCTTCTGCTTTATATTCTTCAAGAAGTTCCTTTGCATAATTTTCCGCACGGGTGACAACTGTACGATCATACTGTTCAACAGTAGCAAAAGTGCGAGTGTCGATTACGTGTGCAATAAATAAATGTGCATTTTCTTTTTTTGCAACCGTAAAAGCTTTGTTTAAAGCTAACTTTGCTTCTTCAGAACCGTCTACTGCTACTAAAACATTACGATAATTATTTTCCATTGATATCTACTCCCCTAAAAAAAATTGTGAATTTATAATTTAACCACGTGGCTTATCTTGTTGTATTTTATTACCACAATAACATTGTATCAAAACATTCTAATAATAATCCAGCTGGTAATAAAAGTTCATGAATTGTTAAATAATAAACTTGTCTCAATGATCAGAAGGGGGGCTTCATATGAAAGAACATAAGTTAACGGGTACGGTCTACGATGAGGATGGCGAAATGATGGTGCTAGAACAAATTATGGACTCATACCGTGTTGGAACAACCGAAGATGATCGTGCAAATGGACAACAGCAAAACAATGACGAACGACAAGGGTAAGTTAAGGGGTGAGGCTGACAGTTAGAAGTCAGCCTTCTTTTTATCTAAAGTTCGTTGTTCTTTAAAGCCTGCGTTTGCAAGAGCGACAACCTACGAAAGATTTTTTACATAAACTTAATGTAAACAGTAGTGCAATCTTTTTTACTTCATGTCCCTTTCATTGTATGATCAATATAGTAGAGGTAGTTCCAATACGTGGAAGGTGGGACGTTTATGCGACATGCGATTGTTACTGCAGGTACGAAAGGGCTTGGTCTAAAAGTTACCGAACAATTATTAGAAGAAGGTTACTCCGTAACGGTTAGTTATCGCACCGATGTGAGTGCAGTTGAAAAGTTAAAGAAACGCTGGGAAGCTAAAGCTGATCAGCTTCAGTTTGTAAAAGCTGACGTTACTAATAAAGCGGATTTAGACGAACTCATCCAATCTTCAATAGAAAGGTTCAACAAAATAGATATATTTATTCATAATGCTGGCCCTTATATATTTGAGCGGAAAAAGCTTGTAGATTACACAGATGACGAGTGGTATGAAATGGTAGAAGGTAACTTGAGTTCCTTTTTTCATATTGCCAAAGGTGTTATTCCATTGATGAGACAACAGAAGTTTGGCCGAATTGTTGCATATGGATTTCAAGGGGCAAACGATGCACCAGGGTGGATCTATCGTTCAGCTTATGCAGCTGCAAAAGTAGGTCTCGTATCCTTGATGAAAACTTTAGCGATCGAAGAAGCTGAACACGGCATTACAGTAAATATGGTTTGTCCAGGCAATATACTAGGTGAAATGAAAGAGGCAACCATTGAACATTCACGCCATTTTTTTGATGAGAAAACACCAGTTGGTCGTTCGGGGACGGGTGAAGATATTGCTAGAGCTATAAGTTTCCTTTGCCAAGATAATTCCGATATGATTACTGGAACTGTTCTAGAAATCACGGGTGGTTTAGATGTCATTAACAGCCACAGGTAACTAAAGAATTGATCGTAATATAACGACTAGTTCAGTCGTTTCTAGTGTGTTGTTAGTGTTCTTATAAGATTTCTGGTCGAGGTGAAAATCGTTAGTGATTTTCACCTCGATTTATTTTCACATAAAAAATTTACAAATTGTAAGAAAAAATATAAGTTACGATTGGAAAATATGTATTATTTTCCATGAAATGAACACCTTAATACTAGAGGTGATCATCATGAAAAAGAGGCTATTATTATTAATGGTTTTACTATTCGTTTTATTCTCATTTCAACCTCATGGGCTAGCATCAGAGCTTATGGATAAATTCGCGATTCGCATTACAGTTATCGAAAATGGGATTATACATGAGTGGGAATATGATAACCCTGATAAATTCGAATTTGAAACTGGTAATGTAATAAAAAGAGGGAAAGAGGCAGAAAAAGAGGTGCAATCAATGATTTCCCTCATTCAACTCCGCGAAGGCACAAAAGTGGAGTTTATGGTGAAACAACTAAAGGAAAATGGCTACAAAGATATCGAGCGACTCGATATACGAATGATGAACGGTGAAGGAAAATTGTTTACATGGGTATGGAACAAAGATTAACCGTAATTGATCATGCGTAATCGAGGTCATTCGTAATGGGTAATAAAGATTTGGGAATGACTAAAGTGGAGCTTCTTTAAAATGACATACAAGATTTAGTAATAGAACTAACTAATGCAAATGAGGTGTAGGCTTTGAGGATTGGTGTTCCAACCGAAATAAAAAATAATGAAAACCGAGTAGCGATGACGCCTGCTGGTGTGATTACACTCGTCAATCTTGGCCATGAGGTTTATATCCAGCGAGGTGCTGGAAACGGCTCAGGGTTTACCGATGATCAGTATATAAATGCTGGGGCAAAAATCGTGGAAACATCAAAAGAAGCGTGGTCTCAAGAAATGGTGATGAAAGTAAAAGAACCACTTGCTGAGGAATTTGATTATTTCTATGAAGGTCAGATCTTATTCACATATTTACATTTAGCTCCTGAACGACAATTAACACAGGCATTAATGGATCGTAAAGTCATTGGAATTGCCTATGAAACGGTACAACCACCAAATGGATCACTACCTCTTCTGATCCCAATGAGTGAAGTGGCTGGTAGAATGGCATCGCAAATTGGTGCACAATTTTTAGAAAAGTCGAATGGTGGAAAAGGAACACTTTTATCAGGAGTTCCAGGAGTTAGTCGTGGAAAAGTTACGATTATTGGTGGAGGAATAGTTGGGACTAATGCAGCGAAAATTGCGATTGGGTTAGGAGCCAATGTTACGATCCTTGACTTAAGTCCAGATCGTTTAAGGCAGCTTGACGATATTTTTGGAAAAGAAATCAACACCATGATGTCTAACCCCATGAATATTGCTGATGCTGTTCGCGATTCGGATCTAGTGATTGGAGCGGTCCTTATTCCAGGCGCTAAGGCACCGCGTCTTGTTACGGAAGAAATGATTAAGTCGATGCAGCCCGGTTCTGTCGTAGTTGACGTAGCAATTGATCAAGGTGGGATATTTGAAACGACAGATCGTATTACGACTCACGATGATCCAACGTACGAAAAGCATGGTGTCTTACATTATGCAGTGGCGAATATGCCAGGGGCAGTTCCTCGAACATCAACGATTGCTTTAACGAATGTTACGATCCCATTTGCTGCGCAAATAGCAAACAAAGGATACCGTCAAGCTTGTCTTGATAATTCAGCGCTGATAAAAGGAATTAACACACTAGATGGCTATGTTACGTATCAAGCTGTTGCTGAAGCTCAAGGGTTAGAATACAAGAATGCACTGGAACTTCTTCAATCGTAAAATTCGTAAAAAGGCTAAAGAGAATACTCTTTAGTTTTTTTTGCTGTTAAATATTTTTACAAGCCTTTGATATAAGAGAGAAAGAGGGCATATGTTAAAATAATAGTAAGATGAAAAGCAAAAGGGGAAACGAATGAAGAAAATAATTGATTACTTACTGCTGACGATTGGCTCCTTAATCACTGCTGCTGGTCTTGAATTAATTCTGGCTCCAAATGGTTTAGTCGATGGTGGAGTAACAGCGATCTCTATTATGGTGAATTCCGTATGGGGATTTCCGATATGGGTCGTTTATATTGCTTTAAATCTTCCTACCTTATTGTTTGCAGCTAATTTTATGGGGAAACGGTTTGTTATACGGACGATCTATGCCAATGTTGTGACAACAATAGGTCTTATGTGGTTAGCACCAATGGCAGCCATCACCTCTTCGGAAGTGTTAATTGTTCTTTACGGCGGACTATTATTAGGAGTTGGGGTCGGGCTCGTTGTAAAATCAGGTGGTGCAGTCGACGGAACTGAAATGATTGCAATTTGGATGCAAAGACGCTTTCATATTCCGATTAGCACGTTTTTATTGGCAGTTAATGCTCTTATTTTAACGGCAGCTGCTTTTGTTTTTACGCTAGAAAAGGCAATGTTTTCGATTGCTGTTTTTTATATTGTTTCGAAAATGATTGATTTTGTGTTGGATGGTTTCAATCAAGGGAAATCGGTAATGATTATTTCAGACCGTCCGTATGAGGTAGGAGAGAGTCTTTTAAAAGAATTAGATGTACAAATTACTTATCTTCATGGGCAAGGTGGATATACTGGTGATGAACGACTCATCATCTATTGTATTACAAACCGCTTTATGTACCCGAAGCTGAAGGAAGTTGTATTAACAATAGATCCTATTGCCGTACTGGAAGCATCCTTTGTGACGGAAACTCAAGGAATTAAGAAAAAGCGAGTGTACCCTGACTCAAATTCGTCGAAAAATTAGAGCAGGAAATAATCTTATAACCTCGTATTCATTAGTGTAGACACGAAAAAAAGGAGCTGAAGATAATGAAAATTTCTTATCATGGTCATTCTGTTGTGATGATTAAAACCAATGGTACGTCTATTATTATAGACCCGTTCATTTCAGGTAATGGACAAACCGATTTAAAGGCAGATGACGTAAAAGTAGATGTTATTTTACTAACTCACGGTCATAACGATCACGTAGGAGATACTATTGAACTGGCAAAGCGTAATAATGCACTAGTTGTCGCACCATTTGAATTAGCAACGTATTTAGGCTGGCAAGGGGTGAATGTCCACCCAATGCATATTGGTGGTTCTCATACGTTTGAGTTTGGCAAAGTAAAATTAACACAAGCGTTTCACGGTTCAGCTTATGTGAAAGAAGAAGAAAAAGAAATTATTTATACAGGTATGCCAAGTGGTATATTGCTTACTGTTGAAGGAAAAACGATCTACCATGCAGGGGATACGGCGTTATTCTCAGACATGAAAATGATAGGTGAACTAAATACGATTGATGTAGCTTTTCTACCTATCGGAGATAACTTTACAATGGGACCAGAGGATGCAACGGTTGCTGTTAAGTGGCTTCAAGCCAAGCAAGTTGTACCTATTCATTTCAATACATTCCCTGTCATTGAGCAAGATGGAAACCAATTTGTTGAAAAACTGCCTGAAGGTGTAGGAAAAGTTTTAGAAGCTGGAGAAGGCTTTGAATTATAAGTGTTAGGAAGAAAGGACAACAGGTGCTGTTGTCCTTTTTATGTAGATATGAAGTATATCATTTTGCCACACTCAGTTCTTTTTGTTACTGAAGATCTGAAAGGTTGTACTTTTTTCTATGAACAGAAGCCCCTCAATATAACTGGAGAAACACAAACCGGTTTTTACTAACTAAGTGACATCCGGTTTCTAATTAATATAAAAGCTATGTTAAATAATACTGTTGATATCCGTTGATTTTGGGCTCATCGTGTGAAATTAACATTTCACACGCCTTTCAGGAACTGAAAGGTTGAAAAAATAACCTGAAATGAAAGAGAAAATGCATTTTCTCCAAGAATTTCAGGTTATTTTTTCAGGAAGGAGCCCAAAATCAACAATACTCTTTAACAGCGCTAATATAAAATGAATATTCAATATTAGAGTATCTATAAGCACAAACAAGCTTCGTCAATTCTTGAAAGTAATGCTTCTTTTTCTAGAGGATATTCATAGAATGAAGTAGGACAACTTTAATTTACTGATCGTTCAGGACAGAAGAAACTCTAGAAATAGCTTGATATTATACTCATTTGAAAGGATGAAAAGAAATGAAACAAAGGCTGTTACTATGTTTACTGCTTGCATTTGCCCTTATTTATTTTGCTGTTCCTCGTATTCCATTAGGTGATCCAGGCTTAGGAGGTATTTTTGCTGTCGCCTGGCTCTTATTTGCCCTAATTGTTGTGGGCGGAAATCTAGTAGGACTTCTTTACGGTAAGAATAAAAGAAAAACACCGGTATTGACCGAAGAAACTAGAAAGGAAGGAAATAAGCTAAGAAGATATAGCAGGTAGTCTTGAAGTGCCTATCCCCCAACAGTTATAATAGAACTAATACAGTTTAGATAGTTTTCATAGATACAGTTCATAAGAAAGTGTGGTGAGGGGATATGGCAACGAAACACGAACAAATATTGCAATATATTAATGATCTAGGAATTGGTGAAAAAATATCAGTTCGTCAAATTGCAAAAGCGCTTAATGTCAGTGAAGGAACAGCATATCGCGCTATTAAAGAAGCTGAAAACCAAGGATTTGTTTCGACGATTGAACGCGTCGGGACGATACGAATTGAAAAGAAAAAGAAAGAAAATATTGAAAAGCTAACGTTTGCTGAAGTCGTCAATATTGTTGATGGATCGGTTCTAGGCGGGCGACAAGGTCTATACAAAACGTTAAATCGTTTTGTAATCGGTGCAATGAAACTTGAAGCGATGATGCGTTATGTAGACCCGGGTAACTTATTAATTGTTGGAAACAGATACCAAGTTCATAAAATCGCTTTAGAGGCTGGAGCTGCTGTATTAATAACAGGTGGTTTTGACACAAGTGAAGAAGTCATTAAACTAGCAGACGAGTTAGAGCTCCCGATTATTTCTACAAGCTATGATACATTTACGGTAGCAACGATGATTAATCGCGCCATTTATGATCAACTGATAAAGAAAGAAATTGTTCTTGTTGATGATATTTTAATTCCATTACAAGATACATATTATATGACGATAAATAATTCAGTTGAGAAATGGCATGAGCTTAATCAAAAAACAGGTCATAGCCGTTATCCTGTAGTAGACGAAGGGTTTAGAGTTCAAGGAATGGTCACTTCTAAAGATGTTTTAGGGGTAAACCGGTTAACGCCTATTGAGAAAGTAATGACGAAAAACCCGATTACGGTGAATGAACGAACGTCTGTCGCTTCAGTTGCTCACGTGATGGTATGGGAAGGAATCGAGCAACTTCCTGTAGTAGACCAACAACGGAAATTAATGGGGGTTATTAGTCGTCAAGATGTTCTAAAAGCCCTTCAGATGACCCAACGTCAGCCCCATGTGGGAGAAACGATTGAGGACGTTGTAACCAGTCGCTTTTCGGATCATTCCACTTCAGATTATTTATTGTTTCAATGTGAAGTAACACCTCAAATGACCAACCATCTTGGAACGTTATCCTATGGGGTGGTTACGACGATCGTGACCGAAGCAGGGAGTCGAGCTTTACGAAAATACAAAAAAGGCGATCTTGTCGTCGAAAATGTAACCCTTTACTTTATTAAACCGGTTCAAATTGATACGACCATTGATATTCGACCGAAAGTGCTTGAAATTGGTAGGAAGAATGGGAAAATTGATGTTGAGCTTTATCATAATGGTGAAATTGTCGGGAAAGCGTTAATGATGGCACAGCTTCTTGACTAAAAGAAAAAGAGGCAGACTCCAAAGTGTCTACGCTCCTCTTGTGAATATATAGTTACAGACCGTACGAAAAGTACAATGTAATTATATAGGATAATTGAGGTTTGGGTAGGTAATAGAGTTTCGCCTCTTTTTTTCTTATTTTGCTTTTCGCTCTTCAATGACTTGAGGAAGAAAATGTTTATAGTTCTGCAAGCCAAAGTACGCATTAGCAGCACCTAATAAAGCAAAGATAATACCAATAATAATATCTACTGTACTTCTAGGAAAGACAAGTAGATTAAGACCGAAGAAAATGAGAAAAGAACCTAGTGCAATATTGGCTCGAGTTTGTTGCCACTTTTTTTCAATTGTAGCTGTCGTACGCCAAAACTTTATTTTAAAATAAATAAAGAATGCGAGCGAGATGACAATTAATATAAGTAATGATTGTGTCATGTAGTAAGGACCTCCTTAAGCTTTGTGTCCATGAGTGGACAAGCACATTACATATTTTATCGTGAAAAGTTCAAGAAATCTAGTTATCAAAGGAGAATGACAAGTGATTGAAACAATTTTAAATAAGATCGAGGAGTACCAAACGATTATTATCCATCGCCATGAACGACCAGATCCGGATGCGATAGGCTCACAAGCGGGATTAGCAGAGTTGATTAACTCTAGTGATTCGAAGAAAAATGTTTATGTTGTTGGAGAAGAGGAGCCATCATTACGTTTTCTTTCCACGATGGACGAAATTGAAGACTCTACATATGAAGGAGCTCTCGTCATTGTATGTGATACGGCAAACACAGAAAGAATTAGCGATCAACGTTATAGCCAAGGCGACTTTCTTATAAAGATCGATCATCATCCGAATGAAGACCCGTATGGGGATATCGTTTGGGTGGATACCGAAGCAAGTTCAGTTAGTGAAATGATTGTTGATTTATACTTGGAAGGTAAGAAAAGAGGTTTTAGACTTTCGGAAAAGGGAGCACTCGTTTTATATGCTGGAATGGTTGGGGATACGGGACGGTTCCGTTATCCAAATACAACGACGAAAACCCATCAGTCCACAGGCGAACTGTTAAAGTTTAACATTGATCAAAGTGATTTTTATTCGCAGTTTTATAAGAAGGATTTAAAAATGACTCGGTTAGAAGGGTACATTTTACAGCATTTCGAAGTGTATGAGGACGGTCTTGGTGTTATGAACTTAACGGCTGACATTCTTAGAAAATTTAATAATACGGCTAATGAATCCTCGCAACTAGTAAACTGCTTCAGTGATGTGGACGGGCTAAAAGCTTGGGTATTTTTTGTAGAAGATGAAGAGAGCGAAGACATACGGGTACGCTTACGATCTAAAGGACCGCAGATTAATCAAATTGCACAAAAATATCGTGGGGGTGGTCACCCAATGGCATCCGGAGCAAAAGCGAAAGATTGGGAAGAGACGAAGAGCATTGTTGCAGATTTACATGAGGTTTGTAAAAGCTATCAATAGAAGCAATTGTTGATAAGGTTAGATAAAGAATTTGAATTTTCCTAATAGAAGAGAGGCTATCCAAAAAGTCACCATTCAGTGAACACTTTAGGATAGCCTCTCCGTGATATTAATCTTTTTTGTTGGCGGGAATAAACCATGAACCCATTTCAGTAACGTCTTCGTAAACATCAATACCTTCTTTAGCAAGTTGTTTTTTAATCATTTCGGTTACTTCTTTAGATTCTGCAAAAGCAGAATAGCCAGCTTTTAACTTTTCGACTTTCTTTAAAGCCATTTCTTTTCGGTTAATCACCATTTCTTTTCCCGTAACATCCATGGTAAAGCACCTCCTAGGCATTGGAGTAATTTGTACGATGAGACAAATATGCTAATTCTATTATAACGGAAAAAGATCGGAAATGAGAGTGTTTTGTATTATTTTTTGCAAATCTTCAAACAGGGAATCAAATCAGGCTTTGAACGAAGGGGAGTTGAGAAATTAAAGCACCCGTTCAATCTTCATATAAAGCTTCAAGGTTGTGTATAAGTAGACTTGTTCGACTTTCAGCTTGTATCGACCATCGCCAATTTGAAATTCAGTATTTTCTATCGTTTTAATCATCAGTTCATTTGTCGAGGCGACTGTTGCGATATCTTTCCCTTTTAGAAAGCGGAGTTCATTTAATCCTTTTTGTTTAAGCTCATATAAAGTTAGCTCACTCAACTTCACCTGTTTTTCATTTGTAAAATACATTTCTAGCTCTTGGATCGTCAGTCTTTTCTCATTTTCTTCATTCAGTTTTTTTTCCACACTCCGTAATGTCTCAAGGTCTTTGTTTAAATTTTCAATCGTAATTTGCTGCTTTTTAATTTCGCTTACTAGTGTTTCATTAATAGTACCGAATTCATAAACAAAAAACGCCCAACCGATAATCATTCCGATCACTACACCTGCAAAAAAACGCTGCCAACCTGGTCTTTTATAATAAGGAGGGACTCTCATGAAGCATTACTCTGGGTCAGCCAATGAATAACTGTTGTTCCAGCTTGGGCACCGCATAAGGCAGCAAAAATCATGAATAACGTTTTAAAAATATCATCGTGTGTTCCTTGAAACAATCCGCGCTCTAAACTTGTAAATGCATCAAAAGTTCCACCGATGGCGGCAACAATCGCCCAAATTTTTAAGCTTGCAGCTAGTTCACTAATTTTTTGTAACGGAGGTTCCCCAATTAAAAAGGCGCTTATACCTCCAATGATTGCTCCTCCAATGATTACACCGAAAGCGACAAAGAAGTCAACGACGAGAGTAGCAGCAAAATTTCGGTCCATAAAGAACCTCTCCTTTATCTATACTAGTTAGTTTCCTTTTTACATGTATAGCTCGTCTGAACGAATAATATGCTTGTTTTTTCCTTTATGTTTATGCGTAGTATAATAAAAATGGAGAATAGAAGAAGAGAAGTTATAATAGAATGCCATACAGTAAGTGGATAATTCGAAAGGTGCTACTATTAAAAGGGACAAAGGCACACGAATTGAAGCATCCTATATAAAAGGGAGAGAAAACAGATGAGTTTTGTACATCTGCATTTACATACTGAGTACAGTTTGTTGAAAGGAACTTGCCGTATCCGTGAAGTGGTTCAGCGTGCTAAGGAAAGTGGTTATACAGCACTGGCAATTACTGATGAGAATGTTCTATTTGGTGTCATTCCTTTTTATAAGGCTTGTCTAGAAGAAGGGATAAAACCTATTATAGGCGTAGAATTGAAAGTAACGAATGATGGGGGGGGAAATGTCTTTCCTTTCCTGTTTTATGCCAAAAATGAAGCAGGCTATCAGCAATTAATCAACCTTTCCACCACAGCGAATCAATCCGATACCCCTACAGTGGATCTGGAAACAGTCCTAAAGTTTAGTGATGACTTAATCATCGTGATTGGGTATGAAGGCGGGTTGTTATTAGATGCCATTCATTCGAATAATTACGAACTAATTAAAAATTATATCTCTAAGTTAACCTCCAAGCTGAGTTTAAATGATTTATTTATAGAACTGCAAATCCACCAGCGTGAAGACTTAGTCACGATGAATAAACTAGTTCAACTTGCTCATTCATTAAATATTGAGATTATCGCTTCAAACCATGTTTATTTTACAAATAAAGATCAGCTGTTAGGTTTTCAAATTGTCAATAGTATTCGAAATGGACAATGGCTAGAGGAAGAAAGTAGACATGAACAATATTATTTGAAATCGGAAGAAGAAATGAAACAGATTTTCAACAAGTATCCAAGTTTCCTATCGAATACATTAAAAATAGCAGAGCGGTGTTCACTTTCACTAACCTTAGGAAAAATCCATCTTCCTAAGTTTCCGTTAAGTTCTGACGTTACGAGCGATGATTACTTGTTTGACATTTGCCATAACCAGTTGACGGAAAAATATCCAAAAGTGACAGAAGCTATAAAAGAAAGACTAGGATATGAACTTCAAGTGATTTCTACGATGGGATTTAGTGACTATTTTTTAATTGTTTGGGATTTTATGAAGTTTGCTAGAGAGGAAGGGATGATCACAGGTCCAGGGCGTGGATCTGCTGCTGGTTCATTAGTCGCTTACCTTTTAGATATTACAAAGATAGATCCTATTCAATATGGATTATTATTTGAACGGTTTTTAAACCCTGAACGAGTAACAATGCCTGATATTGATATCGATTTTCCAGATCATCGTCGTGATGAAGTGATCGAATATGTCCGTCAAAAATTTGGTGAAAAACATGTAGCGCAAATTATTACTTTCGGGACATTAGCTGCTAGGGCTGCTATTCGTGATGTTGGCCGGGTGCTAGGCACCGATACAAGGGTCGTTGATAAAGTGGCTAAGCTGATTCCTAATACACCTGGAATTAAGCTAGTACAAGCAATAGCAGACAGTAAGAGTTTACAAA
The DNA here is from genome assembly GCF_048323755.1 of Alkalihalobacterium sp. APHAB7. Taxonomy (NCBI): domain Bacteria; kingdom Bacillati; phylum Bacillota; class Bacilli; order Caryophanales; family Bacillaceae; genus Alkalihalobacterium; species Alkalihalobacterium sp. APHAB7. The sequence continues at coordinate 18,922 of NZ_JBLWFS010000005.1, read as the reverse complement.
CAATATTGGAAGATACACCTGATGCCAAAAAATTGTACGATGCTGCATTATTAGTTGAAGGTTTACCTCGCCACACTTCAACTCATGCAGCTGGGGTAGTGATGAGTTCCGCTCCGTTAACAGATCATGTCCCACTCTTAATTGAGGAAGACCGGGCATCATTAACACAGTATCCTATGGATATTTTAGAGGAAATTGGCTTACTAAAAATGGATTTTCTCGGTCTGCGAAATTTAACGCTACTAGAACAAATTATTCACGCCATTGAGAGGAGTACTGGTCAACAAGTAGATCTAGATGCATTACCGTTAGAAGATAAAAAGACGTTTGAGCTTCTTTCTAGAGGAGAAACAACGGGAATATTCCAACTTGAGTCTCAAGGTATGCGAAGAGTTTTACAGCAGCTCCAGCCTACTAATTTTGAAGATATCGTCGCAGTTAATGCACTGTATCGTCCAGGTCCAATGGAATTTATCGGAACGTATATTGATGGTAAGCATCATAAACGTAAAGTGACTTATCCACATCCAGATTTAGAAGCTATTTTAAAACCAACGTACGGTGTAATCGTTTATCAGGAGCAAATTATGCAAATTGCCGCAACGATGGCAGGATTTTCTCTAGGAGAAGCGGATTCGCTAAGAAGAGCGGTTAGTAAGAAGAAGCGGGAAGTGTTAGAGGAACAACGGTTTCGCTTTGTGAACGGTGCAATGGAACAAGGGTATGGTGAAGCGAGTGCGAACGACGTTTATAACATGATTGTACGATTTGCTAACTATGGGTTTAACCGTAGTCACGCGGTGGCTTATAGTATGATTGCCTATCAGTTGGCTTATTTAAAGGCAAACTTTCCTAAACCGTTTTATGCCGCTTTATTTTCGAGTGTTATCTTTCACCAGGAAAAGCTAAGTCAATATATCGCAGAAGCTAAAAATCATGGAATTACTATTTCACCACCTCATATTAATTATAGTTATTATCCGTTCTCTTTAGAGAAACAAGGGATTCGCTTTGGTTTTGCACCTATTCGGCACGTTGGAGAAAAGGCAGCGCTAGAAATCATTAAACAAAGAAATAGAAAAGAGTTCAAAGACTTATTTGATTTTTGTGCACGAGTAGATGCTCGGATTGTAACGAAACGAGCGTTAGAGGCTTTAATTGTTGCTGGCTGCTTTGATGAATTTGGCTATCATCGTGCACAACTATTAGCAACACTAGATGAGGCAATCGAGTACGGAGGCGAAATTAGAAAAAGCCAAACGGCAGATGGTCAATTATTTTCTATTCAACTAGATCAACCTATTTATTATTCTGTCCCGCCATTTAGTGAAGCGGAACTTCTCCGATTTGAAAAAGAGTTGACGGGAATGTATCTTTCAGGACATCCAATCGAAAATTTCAGTAAAGTGTTGAAGTCGTATAACCGAATATCGAGCAGACAAATTGTAGTTAAAGAAAAGAGAACGAAGCATTTCTTAGCAGGTTTTTTGCAAAGTGTAAGAATAGTAAAAACGAAAAAAGGGGAAGAAATGGGATTTATTCGCATTCAAGATGAAGAAGGTGAAGTAGAAATCGTTATATTTCCTCAAGTTTGGCAACACTATAAACAAATTATGAAAGAAAAAGAATTAGTTCTTGTCGAGGTGTTAGTTGAAGAAAGACAAGAAAGAAGATCATTTATTGCACAACACCTAGCCTTAATGAATGAGTTAAAAGAAAAACCGAAAAAAACGAGAATTTTTCTACGAATACAAGACAAATATGAGAATAAGGCAATCCTTGAAAAGGTGAAAAGTATTCTTTTAACCAATGAAGGAGAAGCGCAAGTCATTCTATTTTATGAGAAAACAAATAAAAAAGTTATTCTAGCTGATCAGTATTCTATTAGTAGTACAGGTGAAGAGATTGGACAGCTACAGGAAATTTTAGGCACAAAAAATGTTGTTATAAAAAGCGAATAAGTAGTGTAACGGTTTGTTGGTTCTGGTATAATATAGTCAGTTTGTTAGTGGTCAGACCAGTAGAAAAAGTGAGGTATTTTTACTGGATTGACAATAGGTAGAGAGAGAAGGGAGAGAATGCACATGTCGACACTCAGAGAAGAAGCCCTACATATGCATCGAATAAACCAAGGGAAGTTAGAATCAAAATCAAAGGTAGCCGTTCGTAATGCGGATGATTTAAGTCTTGCTTATTCCCCGGGGGTAGCTGAGCCGTGTAAAGAAATTTTTGATAACGTGGAAAACGTTTATGAATACACGATGAAAGGTAATATGGTTGCTGTTGTATCAGATGGTACAGCCGTTTTAGGGCTTGGGAACATCGGCCCAGAAGCAGCATTACCTGTAATGGAAGGAAAGGCTGTTCTGTTCAAGTCTTTTGCTGGAGTAGATGCGTTTCCGATCTGCCTAAAGACCAATGATGTAGAGAAAATCATCGAAACCGTTAAGCTACTTGAACCGACGTTTGGCGGAGTTAACCTAGAAGATATTGCCGCACCTAATTGTTTCGTTATTGAAGAACGATTAAAGAGAGAAACAAATATTCCAATATTTCATGATGACCAACATGGAACAGCGATTGTTACTCTAGCAGGTTTAATCAATGCGTTAAAACTAACAGGCAAAAAAATGTCTCAAATTAAAGTAGTTGCCAATGGTGCTGGAGCTGCTGGAATTGCCATCATTAAATTAATGCATAGCATGGGTGTTCGAGACATTATTATGTGTGACTCCAAAGGTGCAATCTATGAGGGCCGCCCATACGGTATGAATGACGTGAAAGCTGAAGTAGCTAAATTTACAAACCGTGATCAAAAAGAAGGCAGTCTAGAAGATGTTATTAAAGGTACTGACGTTTTCATTGGTGTATCCGTAGCAGGTGCACTGACGAAAGAAATGATTGAAAGTATGAATGATGAGCCTACCATTTTTGCAATGGCGAACCCTGTTCCAGAAATTATGCCAGAAGAAGCAAAAGCAGCTGGAGCAAAAGTAATTGGTACAGGAAGATCAGACTTTCCAAACCAAGTGAATAATGTGTTAGCGTTCCCAGGTATTTTCCGTGGTGCTTTAGATGTACGTGCGACTCATATTAACGAAGAAATGAAAGTAGCAGCAGTCGAGGCTATTGCAAGCTTAGTTAGTGATGAAGAGTTAAATGAAGATTATGTAATACCTGCCCCATTTGATCCGAGAGTAGCGCCAGCTGTAGCTGCAGCTGTAGCAAAAGCAGCAATGGAAACAGGGGTAGCACGCAAGAAGGTCGACCCAGAGCAAGTTGCAGAAAAAACGAGAAAGCTTGCAGTTATTGAATAGTTTATGAAAAAGGATGTGAGTATAGTGGCTAACGACCATCCGAAAGTGTATATAGAAATCATTAAGCAACTAAATCAAATTATTCGAAACGACCAATTAAAAAGCGGAGATCGCCTCCCATCTGAGCGTGAGTTAAGTGAACGTCTTCAGGTGGGACGTTCTTCTGTAAGGGAAGCTTTTCGAGCACTTGAATTACTAGAGTTAATTGAAACACGTCGCGGCGAAGGAACGTTTATAAAAAAAGTAGGAAGTCATCGATTAGTAGAAATTATCTTATCTTTTATATTAAATGATGATAGTGCTAGAGAAGATTTAGCTGAGACAAGGAAGATCGTTGAGGTTGAAGCGTTACGATTAGCATGCCAACGTATTACAGATGAACAAATTGTTAGATTAAAAGAACTAATTGAGCAATCAAAAAGTGAATGGAGTCATGGAGATTTTCCTGTCGAAGAGGATTACTTATTCCATAAAACAATTGTAGAAGCATGTCATAACGTTCTTATGTTGAATTTATGGATGCCGTTAGTTGAATATAACAAAGTTTCTATTCGGGAATCGCTAGCTCGTGAAGGAAGGCCCGAAGCATCTATTGCCGAACATGAAGAAATTTTTGAAGCCTTGGCGAGGAAAAACGAAGAAGACGCTGTCAAAGCTTTAGAAAAACACTTGAAAAACAGTCGATTTTAATCGGTATTCCACGAACGATTAATCGGTCCATTTATTGCGATTAAAGAAATTAGTATGATATGATAATGTAAAATTTTGATAGAAAATATATCTCTAGTTAGAGAGAGGTGTCATTGTGTTAAGAGACTTTTTTTCAAAAAAGAAAAAGTATGCAACGATCCCATCTGAGCGTGCCAAACAAGAAGTGCCAGAAGGATTAATGACCAAATGTCCAGTGTGCAGAACGATCATGTACACAAAAGAATTAAAGAAAAATTTATTCGTCTGCTCTTCTTGCGGACATCACCATAGAATGACTGCTTATGAGAGAATTGACAGTTTAGTCGAAGCAGGAACATTTGAAGAGTTTGACAAAGAGATGATAGCGAAGGATCCATTAAACTTTCCTACATATCAAGAAAAGTTAGAGCAGGATCGAGAGAAAACAGAACTAAATGAAGCAGTTGTGACTGGCCGCGGGAATATGGACGGTTATCCTGCTGTTATTGGGGTCATGGATGCACGCTTCCGAATGGGAAGTATGGGTTCTGTTGTCGGTGAAAAGATTACACGTGCTATTGAACAAGCTATTGATAGAAAAGAACCTTTTATCCTATTTTCTGCTTCAGGTGGAGCGAGAATGCAAGAAGGTGTATTAAGCTTGATGCAAATGGCAAAAACAAGTGCTGCACTCCAGAAGCTAGATAAACAAGGTGGCTTATTTATATCAATTATGACCCACCCTACCACAGGAGGAGTTTCTGCTAGTTTTGCCTCTCTTGGTGATTATAACTTTGCAGAACCGAAGGCTTTAATTGGTTTTGCAGGTCGAAGAATTATTGAGCAGACCATTCGTCAAGAGCTTCCTGAAGATTTTCAAACCGCTGAATTTCTATTAAAGCACGGACAACTTGATAGAGTAGTTCATCGTAAGGATATGAAAGACACACTTGTAAAAGTTATTTCAATGCATCAATAAGTTAGGAGGTGGAATAGATGTCTGAGTTGAGTTTTGAAAAACCGATTGTAGAACTAAAAGAGAAAATTAAAGAACTTAAATCCTTTACACAAGAAAAGGATATTGATCTTTCCGCTGAAATTGTAAAGTTAGAATCAAGACTTGAACAGTTGGAAACGGAAATATACGGAAATTTAAAACCTTGGGAACGTGTACAAATTGCGCGTTTAGGTGACAGGCCGACTACACTAGACTACATTGAAAACCTATTCACTGACTTTATTGAAATGCATGGAGACCGCTTATATGGCGATGATGCAGCAATTGTCGGTGGAATTGCCAAGTATAAAGGAAATCCAGTAACGATTATTGGACACCAGCGTGGGAAAGATACGAAAGAAAATATTCGCAGAAACTTTGGTATGCCACATCCTGAAGGGTTTCGAAAAGCTTTACGATTAATGAAACAAGCCAATAAATTCGGACGACCGATTATTTGTTTCTTAGATACAAAAGGAGCATATCCTGGAATGTCAGCTGAAGAGAGAGGGCAAAGTGAAGCCATTGCTCGTAATTTACTGGAAATGTCAGGGTTTGCCGTTCCTATTATTTGTGTTGTCATCGGTGAAGGAGCAAGTGGCGGTGCTCTAGCAATTGGGGTAGGGAACCGAATTTATATGTTAGAAAATACTTGGTTTTCAGTTATTTCTCCTGAAGGTGCAGCTGCTTTGCTTTGGAAAGATGCAGGTCAAGCCCAACGTGCAGCAGATACGATGAAAATTACGGCGCCGGATTTAAAAGAGTTAGGGGTTATTGATGATATTATTCCTGAAGTCAGGGGCGGGGCTCACCGTGATGTGAAAGAACAAGCAAAACTGATTGACAATATCATCCAAAAGGCATTAAATGAAATGTCGTCTCTTTCTCCAGAAGAGCTTGTTGAGGATCGACATAAAAAATACAAAAATATTGGGCAATATACGTTTGTAAACGATACCATTGGCATAAGATAAGGAAAAGTGCTTTCTATCAACTATAGAGAGCACTTTTCTTTTCAAAATAGAGCTATTGTTTTCCTTATTTCAACATGGTAGATTGAATAATGCAGATACACACGTAAGGAGGAAAAAGAAATGAAAAAAATTGGTGTGTTAACTAGTGGTGGCGATTCACCAGGAATGAATGCTGCCATACGTGCGGTTGTTCGTAAGGCAATTTTTCATGAGTTAGAAGTGTACGGTGTTTATGGTGGTTATTCCGGTCTAATTACAGGAGAAATAAAGAAATTAGAAATTGGATCCGTTGGTGATATTATTCATCGTGGAGGAACAATGTTACATACGGCACGCTGTGAAGAATTTAAAACAGAAGCCGGCCAGAAAAAAGCAATTGAGCAGTTAAAGAAGTATGGCATTGAAGGATTAGTCGTTATCGGTGGTGACGGTTCGTACCGTGGTGCGCAAAAATTAACGGAACATGGATATCCTACTATAGGGGTACCTGGAACAATTGATAATGACATTCCGGGTACGGACTTCACGATTGGATTTGATACAGCATTAAATACAATCATTGATGCCATTGATAAAATTCGTGATACAGCCACTTCCCATGAGCGAACATATGTTGTAGAAGTTATGGGGCGAGATGCAGGAGACTTAGCATTGTGGGCTGGACTAGCAGGTGGTGCCGAATCAATTATTATTCCTGAAGCCCCATATGAAATGGAGCAAATTGTAAGTCGTCTAAAAAGAGGACATCAGCGTGGTAAAAAGCATAGTATTATCATTGTTGCTGAAGGCGTAGGAAGTGGAATTGACATTGGGCAAAAAATCCAAGAGGCAACAAGCTTAGAAACACGTGTGACAGTACTAGGTCATATTCAACGCGGCGGTTCACCAACTGCAGCTGATCGTGTACTAGCAAGTCGGTTAGGGGCAAAGGCTGTAGAATTGTTACTTGAAGGGCAAGCTGGAAGAACAGTAGGGATCCAAAGCAATAAACTTGTTCACCACGACATAAATGATATTCTTCAAGTAAAACATAGTATTGATAATGAAATGTATAAACTTTCACAGGAACTGTCAATATAAAACGATTTCTTATTTAAAACAAATAAAACACAACTTGTGAAGAGTTAAACAATTATATTGGGAGGAATACTATAACGATGCGTAAAACAAAAATAGTATGTACGATTGGTCCAGCTAGTGAAACGGTAGATAAATTAGTCGCTTTAATGGAAGCTGGTATGAATGTAGCACGATTAAACTTTTCTCACGGGGATTTCGAAGAGCATGGCGCAAGAATTAAAAATATCCGTGAAGCAGCTGAAATTACGGGTAAAAATGTAGCAATTTTATTGGATACTAAAGGTCCAGAAATTAGAACACAAACGGTTGAAGGTGGATCAGTAGAACTTAAGCAAGGGCAAGAATTATTGATTTCTATGGAAGAAGTAGTTGGCACCTCTTCAAAAATTTCTATTACATACCCTGGACTTATCCATGATGTACACCCTGGGTCTAAGATTTTGCTAGATGATGGCTTAATTGGATTAGAAGTTATTGAAGTAGGAACTAATGAAATGCGAACCAAAGTACTAAATACGGGTATTTTAAAAAATAAAAAAGGTGTTAACGTTCCAAATGTAAGTGTTAATTTACCTGCTATTACTGATAAAGATGCTGAAGATATTAAATTTGGAGTTGAGCAAGGTGTTGACTTTATTGCTGCTTCATTTGTAAGAAGAGCATCTGACGTTCTAGAAATGAAAGAACTATTAGAGAAGTATAATGCATCAGATATCCATATTATTCCTAAAATTGAGAACCAAGAAGGTGTGGATAATATCGATGAAATCTTACAAATTGCTGATGGCTTAATGGTAGCGCGTGGTGACTTAGGGGTTGAAATTCCTGCCGAAGAAGTACCGCTTGTACAAAAAGAATTAATCAAAAAGTGTAACGCTGTTGCAAAACCTGTTATTACTGCAACACAAATGCTTGACTCGATGCAACGTAATCCTCGTCCAACTCGAGCAGAAGCAAGTGATGTAGCGAATGCTATCTTTGATGGCACAGATGCGATTATGTTGTCTGGAGAGACGGCAGCTGGGGATTATCCGGTTGAATCTGTACAAACAATGCACACGATTGCACAACGTACAGAAGAAGCACTAAACTATAAAGAAATGCTTTCTAAACGTATTAAAGATACTCGAATAACGATTACAAGTGCAATTAGTCAATCCGTTTCTCATACAGCTTATAACTTAAATGCATCTGCAATCCTAACAGCAACTGAAAGTGGATATACAGCTAAAGTAACAGCCAAATATCGACCTAAATCACCAGTTATCGCAGTAACAAGTAGCGAAAAGGTATTACGGCGTTTAGCGCTAGTTTGGGGTGTTGTTCCACAACTAGGAAGAGAAGCATCGACAACCGATGAAATGCTCGATATTACTGTACAAGCTGCGATGGGCTCAGGTTATGTTAAGCACGGTGATCTAGTTGTTATTACAGCAGGAGTACCGGTTGGAGAAACGGGTACAACAAACTTACTAAAAGTACATGTAATTGGTGAAATTGTTGCCAAAGGACAAGGTATAGGTCGAAGAACGGCTACAGGGAAAGTAGTTGTGGCAACCACAGCTGAAGAAGCAAACGAAAAAGTAAATGTTGGAGATGTTTTAGTGACACTAAGTACCGATAAAGATATGATTCCGGCATTTGAAAAAGCAGCTGCAGTTATTACAGAAGAAGGTGGTTTAACTTCGCATGCAGCAGTTGTTGGCTTAAATTTAGGGAAGCCTGTAATTGTTGGTGTTGAATTAGCTACTGAACGATTTAAAGATGGAGAAGAAGTAACAGTCGACAGTACAAGAGGCGATATTTACAGTGGACACGCTAGTGTTTTATAATTAGAAAAGAAGGGGTTCTCCCTTCTTTTTTTAGATTATGACTTGCCTAAAGAACATGGGTGAATTACCGTTGAATATAGGCTCAAAGCTAATGGAACTATAAAGCTCTATATCTTATAGTAGTTGAAAAATTACCTGCCATTTTTTAAGTCTTTAGGTAGTTAGAAAGTAGGTTTTAATATTGTTTCGATTGTTACTATTGTTAATAATAATTGTTCCGGCATTAGAAATTGGAGTATTGATATTATCCGGAAATTATTTAGGTGTGTGGCCTACTGTTTTTCTTGTTGTGCTAACAGGAGTATTGGGAGCATGGTTAACTAAGCGAGAGGGGCTTCAAACCTTACGTCTGGCACAATTACAAATGCAACAAGGCCAGTTACCTAGTGGTGTGATCCTAGATGGAATATGTATTTTAGTTGGGGGAGTTGTTCTACTCACCCCAGGATTTATTACGGACTTTATTGGTTTTTATTTATTAATTCCATTTACTCGAGCAACAGCAAAAGCCTTCTTAATGAAGATTTCGCAACGAATGATTAATAGTGGTAATTTCATTTTTATTTCTAGAAAGTAACATCCGGTTCGTTTTAACTCAATAAACGTTATACACATTAGACACAAAAAGGTTGGGGTGAATTTAAGTAACCCCAACCTTTTTGTGTCTAATTATATTGCAAATAATGTTATAGTTTCATCTGTTATTTAATCTGTGATTTCAGATATTCTCCATGTTTTTGAAGCTCCTTATTTACGGCAGCAGTTACACCTTTTTCTGCAAAATAAAATCACGAATATCATGAAATACATTTGCTTTATAAAGTGTATTTAGAAAAACTAAGCTAGCTGGTCCAATCATTAGTCCAAGAAAACCAAATAATTGAAAGCCGACAAATAAAGCAATTAACATTGCTAAAGGATCAACCCCGATACTGCTTGATAAAACTTTAGGCTCTAATAATTGACGTTGAATTAAAATAACTCCATAAAGGACACAAAGACCGATCGTTAACGATAGTTGTCCCGCAAAAAAAGTATATATAATCCATGGAATAAAGATAAGGCCTGTTCCTAAGTAAGGGATTAAATCAACGATTGCAATAACCACAGCAATTGTAAAAGGATAATCTACCTTAAGGAATAGCAAACCAGAAAGTACAAAAACAAATGTAATTGAAATCAATGTAAGCTGGCCAACCATATAGCCGAAAAGAGCTTGTTTTAAATCATTGAGTACTTTTATTGAACTTTCGGTAACTTTATGTGGTAAAGTTTTTCGAACGAAACGCGTTATTTTATACCAATCCTTACTAATAAAAAAAGTGGCCATGATCGTAAAAATAAATACAGTTGCTAAGTTCGGCAGTGAAATAAGGAAATCTGATAATCCATTGAAAATTTTCTGAACCGCTGTTCCTGCAGTCGTTGCAATTTCTGAACTGAACGTTTGAATATAATTCATGATCGTTGACTGCTGTTCGGTCTCTAACGAATTGATTGAACGAATAATTTGATCATAAATCGGAAGTAATGTCGTAAAAAAGAATCGCTCCAAATAAAGAACTAGTGTATTTATATGATAAGGAAGTACGTTAGCCAAGTGGTTTGATCCAGAGATGATTTCAGCGATGAAAAAAGTGATAAGACCAGAAAAAATAGTCAGGATTAGTAAAAGTGAAATTAGAACGGCTACCGCTCTGTTTAACTTCCAACGAAATTCTAAAAAATTGACGAGTGGATTAATAATAAATGCTAGTATAAATCCAAATAGAAAGGGGTAGGTTACCGATGTAACATAATACGAGCTTATAAACACGAGAAAAATAATGAAGATAACAAAAAGAATACGCAAAGCTAAAGATAATTGCTCTTTGTTCAAAAAATCGCCCCCTAATGCTCTGCTTGTACATCATATGAACATAGAGTGAAAAAAATGAGGCGAGTCTCAAAAATAAGGTAAATTACAAGGCTTTTTTTCGTAAACGCTGTTGTTTTGGACGTTTTCAAACTTTCCGCACAGCGTGAAGAGCGATCTACAATAACCTGACTAGAAATAGCATTTTTATATCAATATAACGATCATAATTTATCATAGAGAAGCTGTGTACTATAATAGAAGCTAAAAATATTCTTCTATTATGAAACATAGCGAATATTGAGAAATTATGATATGATGAATTCTGAGGATTGTCTATGGAGGAAGGATGAACAGTTAATTTGTTGTCTCAATCATCATTGTTTTTACTGATTTTACTAGTCATTAGCTGGTTAGGGAAAAACCAGTCTTTACTAGTAGCTGTTGTTGCACTCCTATTATTAAAGTGGACTGGGCTAGGTGATAAACTCTTTCCAATTATACAAGCAAAGGGGATTAATTGGGGAGTAACAATCCTTACGATTGCCGTTTTAGTCCCCATCGCAACTGGTGAAATAGGGTTTAAGCAACTTACAGAATCACTTAAATCATCGTATGCATGGATTGCATTATTTTCTGGAATAGCCGTCGCCTTAATTGCAGCGAGCGGAGTGGATCTTTTGAAAGACGACCCGCACATTACGACAGCGTTAGTACTAGGAACTATTTTGGCTGTTGTATTGTTTAAAGGTATAGCTGTAGGACCTTTAATCGCCGCAGGAATCGCATACTTAATTATTCAACTTATATCAATTTTTACAACTAATGGAGGCTAATTTTGCCTCGTTCGCTATTGTCAGAAAACTCAGATTAGTAAAACTTTTCACGATGAGTGATGAATATCTCGATTAAACGTTCACAAAATCTTAAAAAATGTTTATAATGTAAGTTGATTGAAACTTCCTTCCTACATAGTTTTTAGATGGAAATGTAAGCATTTACTTTTCCTCGTGTAATATCTGTATGAATATAACAGGGTAAAAGGAGAGGTTGAGAAATGAGTACTACAAAGGGTCTTGAAGGAGTTGTAGCAACAACTTCTAGTGTGAGTTCTATCATTGATAGCGTTTTAACTTATCAAGGATATGATATTGATGATCTAGCTAATAATGCAACATTTGAAGAAGTAATTTATCTGCTTTGGAATGGTAGATTACCGAAACAAGATGAGCTTGATCAATTAACAAAGGATTTAGCGGATAACGCTGACATTCCTCAAGAAGTTTTAGAGTTTATGAAAGCTTACCCAAACAAGGATGTTCATCCAATGGCGGCTCTTCGTACAGCTGTTTCTAGTTTAGCTTTATATGACGATCAAGCGGATGTAATGGACGAGCAAGCTAATCGCCTTAAAGCTATTCGTTTACAAGCCAAAATACCAACGCTTGTAACAGCGTTTTCTCGTATTCGTGAAGGTAAGGATCCAATCGCTCCACGTAAGGATTTAGGATTTGCTGCAAACTTCCTATATACTTTAACAGGAGAAGAACCAGATGAGATCGCTGTGAAAGCATTTGATAAAGCGCTAGTTCTTCACGCTGACCATGAGTTAAATGCGTCAACCTTTACTGCTCGTGTCTGTGTGGCAACTTTGTCTGATGTGTATTCTGGAATTACAGCTGCAATTGGTGCATTAAAAGGACCTTTACATGGTGGCGCTAACGAAGCTGTTATGAAAATGTTACATGAAATCGGTGAAGTTGAAAATGCTGAGCCATACATTCGTCGTGCTTTAGATAATAAAGAAAAGATTATGGGCTTCGGTCACCGTGTATATAAAAATGGTGATCCACGTGCAAAACACTTACGTGAAATGTCTAAAAAGTTAACAGCTATTACTGGTGAACCTAAGTGGTATGAAATGTCAATTAAAATTGACGAAATGGTAAGTGGTGAAAAAGGCTTACTACCGAATGTTGATTTCTATTCAGCAAGCGTATACCATAGTCTTGGAATTAAATATGACTTGTTCACTCCAATCTTTGCAGTGAGTCGTACTTCTGGATGGTTAGCTCACATCTTAGAACAATACAGCAACAACCGTCTAATTCGTCCACGTGCAGAATATGTTGGTCCAGACAAACAAGTTTACGTTCCAATTGACCAACGTTAATAAGATTATTAGTGTATAATGTCAGGAGGAGGAAACTCCTCCTTGTACATATTTTATTGTTAAAAACATAGAATGATTTCTGTGTTTTTAACTAATCTTAGTTAGGGAGGTAATTGTGATTATGGCAAATGGAGAAGCAATTAAGGTAAATAATGGGGTTTTAGAAGTACCAAATAATCCAGTCATTCCGTTTATTGAGGGAGATGGAATTGGACCAGATATTTGGGCAGCTGCTTCAAGAGTATTAGATGCTGCAGTTGAAAAAGCATACAACGGTGAAAAGAAAATTGAGTGGAAAGAAATTCTTGCTGGTGAGAAAGCATTTAATGAAACAGGCAACTGGTTACCAGAGGAAACTCTTGAGGCTGTACGTGAATACATAATTGCGATTAAAGGACCGTTAACGACTCCAATTGGTGGAGGGTTCCGTTCATTAAACGTTGCACTTCGTCAAGAATTAGATCTATTTACTTGTTTACGTCCTGTACGTTATTTTACAGGTGTTCCATCACCAGTAAAACGTCCTGAAGATACTGATATGGTGATCTTCCGTGAAAATACTGAAGATATTTATGCGGGTATTGAGTATCAATCTGGTTCTGAAGAAGTTAAGAAATTAATCAGTTTCTTACAAAATGAATTGGGTGTTAACAAAATCCGTTTCCCAGAAACTTCAGGTATTGGTATTAAGCCAGTATCCCAAGAAGGTACTTCACGTCTAGTACGTGCCGCTATTCAATATGCAATTACTGAAGGACGTAAGAGTGTTACACTAGTTCATAAAGGTAACATCATGAAATTTACTGAAGGCGCATTTAAGAACTGGGGTTATGAGCTTGCTGAAGTAGAGTTTGGAGACAAAGTATTTACTTGGGCTCAATACGATGCAATCGTAGAGCGTGATGGTAAAGATGCTGCAAATGAAGCGCAAGCAAAAGCAGAAGCTGAAGGCAAAATCATCGTTAAAGATGCAATTGCTGATATCTTCTTACAACAAATCTTAACTCGTCCAGCTGAGTTTGATGTAGTTGCAACAATGAACTTAAATGGAGATTACATTTCTGATGCACTAGCTGCTCAAGTTGGTGGTATCGGTATTGCACCAGGTGCAAACATTAACTATGACACTGGTCACGCTATTTTTGAAGCTACTCATGGTACTGCTCCTAAATATGCAGGCTTAGATAAAGTAAATCCATCTTCAGTATTACTATCTGGTGAATTAATGCTTCGTCACCTTGGATGGACTGAAGCTGCTGATTTAATCATGGGCTCAATGGAAAAAACAATTGCAAGTAAAGTTGTAACATATGACTTCGCACGCCTAATGGAAGGCGCAACTGAAGTGAAATGTTCTGAATTTGCAAATGAACTTATTAAAAACCTTTAATACCCTTTAAGTTTAGATTTTATCAAGGAATGTGTTCAACTTTATTGAACAACATCTAATATGGTTGTCTGAGATAAAGGATTTAATCATCTGGACTTTTCAAACAACCACTAATAACGCAAAGGGAGTGGTGAATAATGGCAATCAAACGCAGAAAGATTTCTGTAATTGGTGGAGGTTTTACGGGTGCAACAACTGCACTTATGGTAGCGCAAAAAGAATTAGGAGATGTAGTACTTCTAGACATTCCACAGATGGAAGGCCCAACTAAAGGAAAAGCATTAGACATGCTTGAGTCTACACCTGTTCAAGGTCTTGACTCTAATATTATTGGTACTTCTAACTATGAAGATACTGCTGGGTCCGATGTTGTTGTTATCACTGCAGGTATTGCACGTAAACCAGGTATGAGCCGTGATGACCTAGTTAACACAAACGCTGGTATCATGAAAGCTGTTACTAAAGAAGTTGTAAAACATTCACCAGAGTGCTATATTATCGTATTAACTAATCCTGCAGATGCTATGACTTACACTGTATACAAAGAGTCAGGATTCCCGAAAAATCGCGTATTAGGTCAATCAGGTGTTCTTGATACCGCTCGTTTCCGCACATTTGTTGCTCAAGAATTGAACGTATCTGTGGAAGATGTAACTGGTTTTGTTCTTGGTGGACATGGAGACGATATGGTACCACTTATCCGTTACTCCTATGCTGGTGGAATTCCATTAGAAAAACTTATTTCAAAAGATCGTCTTGAAGCAATTGTTGAACGTACACGTAAAGGTGGCGGTGAGATCGTTGGTCTTCTAGGAAACGGAAGTGCATACTATGCCCCAGCCGCTTCATTAACTCAAATGGTTGAAGCGATCCTGAAAGATAAGAAACGAATTATCCCTACAATTGCTTACTTAGAAGGCGAATATGGATATAGTGATCTATATGTAGGAGTTCCTACAATTATCGGTGGAGACGGTATCGAAAAAGTTATTGAATTAGAGTTAACTGCTGAAGAGAAAACGGCTTTAGACCAATCTGTTGAGTCTGTTCGTAACGTAATGGCAGCTTTACCGAAAGCATAAACAACGATAAATAGGAATTAACGAATGACACACGCAGTCTTGCTGCGTGTGTCATTTTTTATAGGCCCTTTTCTAAAAGGTTGTTGCTTTTAGCTATTGGACCGTAACCAAAGAATTTTATTATGATAAACATAGCTACACTACATAAGTTGTGTGTTGCTATGTGAAACATATATACTTTTTATTAATCGTTTCTATTGGCGTTTCATACCTAGTGTGGAGCATTTTAGGATTATGTTTCAAAATGCAACAAAGTATACGAAAAAACTTTGAGAAAGAGTCTTGGGTAAAGTAAATGAAAAAAATTCTCAATAGAATTTACATGAAATTTACATTCATTTGCTATAATCAAAATAAAGATTACAATTTTAAATAACCTTAATATCGGAGGACGCTATGACACAAAGATTATTAGTTGTAGATGATGAAGAGTCGATTGTAACGTTACTTCAATTTAACTTAGAACAAGCAGGGTATGAAGTAGTGACAGCTATGGATGGGGCATCTGCACTTGAATTAGCGCAATCACAGCCATTTGATTTGATCGTTTTAGATTTAATGATTCCCGAACTGGATGGATTAGATGTCTGTAAGCAAATGCGTTTAAATAAATTAATGACACCAATTTTGATGTTAACCGCTAAAGATGATGAGTTTGATAAAGTTTTAGGCTTAGAGTTAGGTGCGGATGACTACATGACAAAGCCTTTTAGTCCAAGAGAGGTTGTTGCAAGAGTACGGGCTATATTAAGAAGGGTTGGTCAAAGTCAAAGTGACCAAGAAGTATCAAAAACTGAAGGTACAGTAATTAGTGTTGGTGAAGTCGATATTTATCCAGAAAACTACGAGGTACAGTATAAAGGGCAGCCGATGGATTTAACACCAAAAGAATTTGAGTTGCTTTTATATCTAGCGAGTCATAAAGGAAGAGTATTGACTCGAGACCAATTACTAAATGCAGTTTGGAATTATGAATTTGTTGGAGACACACGGATTGTGGACGTTCATATTAGCCACTTAAGAGAGAAGATTGAACCAAATACGAAAAAACCGATTTATATTAAAACCATTCGTGGGTTAGGTTATAAATTAGAGGAGCCTCAATTAAATGGGTAAGTTTCGATTTCGATTAGTGTTTTCATTACTTGCAGTCACGCTTATCGTGCTCGCAAGCCTTGGACTAATCATTGGTCAATTATTTAAGGATTTTTATTTTGAAAGTATTACGGATCGATTAAAAAAAGAAGCTGAGTTAGCAGGATTCAGTGTACTAGAATCAGGGTTGAGTGAAAATGGGCAATCTCAGGAAATGGCACTAAAAATAAGTGAGAAGCTTGACACGAGGGTAACAATTATCTTAGCTGATGGAACAGTGGTTGGGGAATCTTCCTCTGATCCGCAACTAATGGACAATCACATTGATCGACCTGAAATTCAGTCTGTAATTGAGGGGGAAGGCCATTATGAAATTCGATACAGTGATACGGTGGGTAAAGAACTTCTATACTACGCAGTTCCAGTTGAAGAAGCTGGAGAAACGATAGGGTTTTTACGTCTTGGAATTCCGTTTGAAGAACTTAATAAGATGAATCAAAAAATTTGGGGGCTTCTCATTTTTAGCTTTTCACTGGCCTTCTTCGTGATTGTTTCGGTTTCTTATCGAATAGCGAACCAAATGATTCGTCCAATCGAAGCAGCGACGAAAGTGGCAAACTCTCTTGCTGAAGGAAATTATAAGGCTCGAACGATGGAAAGTAGTCATGATGAAGTAGGTCAACTAAGCCGTTCGATTAATGTACTAGCTTATAACTTGGACCAAATTACAAGAAGACACCAAATTCAACAAGAACGAATGGAAACGTTAATTGAAAATATGGGAAGTGGTTTAATCTTTATTAATCCACGAGGAGATATTTCGCTTATTAATCGGTCATGTAAAGATATTTTCCAAGAAGATACGGACTTATGGTTAAACCGTTTGTATCACGAAGCATTAAAGCATAAGGAAATTATAAAAATTGTACAAGATATTTTTATGACGGAAAAGAAACAACGGAAACAAATAAAATTGCCAATTCACTTAGAAGTACGGCACTTCGATGTCTATGGAGCACCCATTATTGGGGAGGACGAAAAGCTCCGGGGGATCGCTCTTGTCTTCCATGATATTACGGAATTAAAAAAATTAGAGCAAGTGAGAAAAGACTTTGTTGCCAATGTTTCTCATGAATTGAAGACACCAGTGACTTCTATTCGAGGATTTGCTGAAACACTTTTAGATGGAGCTATGGAAGAACAAAAGCTCCGCGAACAATTCTTAACGATTATCTGGAAAGAAAGTGAGAGGCTCCAAAACTTAATTCATGATCTCTTAGAACTTTCGAGAATTGAGCAGCAATATTTTAAATTAAATTGGCAGAAAACGAACATATCAGATATTGTAGAAGATGTTCATACCCTATTAAGACCAAAAGCAGAAGAAAAAGATATTCAACTAAATATTAAGTGTATCGGTGACACAGTTATTGATGGTGACCCTGTGCGGATAAAGCAGATCGTTATTAATCTTGTGAACAACAGTATTACGTATACTCCAGCAAGCGGTGAGGTCTTAGTTGAAGTAGAGGAACAAGATGAAGATGTGGTCTTGAAGGTAAGAGATACAGGGATCGGGATAAGTGAAAGCGAATTACCTCGTATTTTTGAGAGGTTTTACCGAGTGGACCGGGCAAGGAGCCGTAACTCAGGTGGAACGGGACTAGGTCTAGCAATTGTAAAGCATTTAGTAGAAGCCCATCATGGTAAAATTGATGTTGAAAGTCATGTAGGAAAAGGTACATTATTTATTCTTATATTTAATAAAGAAGCGAAAGCTGAACATGGCTTTTTTATGAATCATAGAAGTACAAACAATGAATTAGATGTTTAGATGCAAAGTAGTTATATTTACAAAATATTAACATTACCTTCATTCTAAATTTACGGTTGAAAGATATAATTATCTCGAACGGTTTCATCAATGCCTGTAAACTGGATGTTTATGCTCATCCCTTCATTCAGTTTACGGAAGTTGTTTTACATCCCCTTGTTAGGACAAAAGCTTCCCCTTAGCTTTTGGCCTATTTTTTTTTGCGAAGATAAGCTGTAGTATTCCTCTTTTTCAAAGCGGCTGCCGGTAACTATTGTTGCCGTGTATCTTTTACCATATATGGCAAGGCTCTAGCCTATACATCTAAAGCCGATCACATCCATTTTTGTATGAGTAGCTTCAGTGTATTTATAGCGCGAAATTAGCGGCCTCACAGACCCTTATTTCTGTAAAAATTGCTCTTTTTTTAATATAAAGGACTCAGCGGCTCTTATTTACTACTTTTCGTGATGTTTTTGAATAAATCTAAACAAATAGGGTCCTCTCAGTCCTCTAAATGATAAAGTCCATATAATTGTGTAAAAAGAATAAGCCATATCAATTTCTGGTTACAATGTTTTCAACCACGAAAAACCGTAAAGGAGAAATTGATATGACTCAAATTAAGTTTACCCTAAATATGGA